>JAWXUJ010000154.1:0-4429 GCA_044432765.1 Eubacteriales bacterium
GCTTGGGTCTGAAGGAAGCAAAAGCTGTCGTTGACGGCGCTCCCAGCAAGGTTAAGGAAGCTATCTCCAAGGACGATGCAGAAGCATTGGTTGCTAAGCTGAAAGAAGCTGGCGCTGAAGCAGAAGCTAAATAAGATTGCTTTTCAAAAAAGCCGTAGGATTTTTCCTACGGCTTTTTCTTGCGCTTTATCCCAAAACAAAGTTGAAAATAGGAAAAACATGCCACTGATATTGTTCAGTGGCGTGTTTTTTATGGTAAAAGTTTCAATAGCCCATTGCATACTAGGCTTAGAACCACACCGAATGAAGTGGGCAAAAAAAATGCCAATGCCGTCCATCTTGCGCTTTTTGTCTCCTGATAGATGGTGAGACAGGTGGTGCTACAGGGCCAGTGAAACAGCATCAGCACCATGGCGCAAAGGGCTGTTTTCCAAGTCCACCCGGTTGCCATCAAAATTTCCACGACGGTGCCAGTAGCAACTTCATTGCCCAATCCAAATCCTGTGCCTACAATCATCAAGGTCAATGGAATGACCAACTCGTTGGCAGGAAATCCCAACATCAGCGCCAAAATGAAGGTGCCGTTGACTCCTATAATCAGGCCAAATCCGTCCAGACTTTGCGCCAAATATTGCAACAGCGTAACATCCCCCGCGTGAACCTGGGTAAACAACCAGATCACAGCCCCTGCCGGTGCCGCAACTGCAACCGCACGGCCCAGTACAAAAATGGTACGATCAAGGACAGAACGCACCACCACGTGCCCCAAGTTAGGGCAACGATAGAACGGCAATTCCAATGCAAAAGAGGACATCTCCCCTTTCAAAATCGTGGAGCTTAACCCCCAAGATACCAAAAACGTCACAGCCACCCCCAAAACCACGAAGCCAGTCAGCGCAACTGCAGGCAATAGGCCACTGCCAGATGGGGTCACGAGGAGGACGATTAGGGTAATCAATGCAGGGAAACCACCACCATTCCAAGGGCAAATCACGGATGCAATGTTATTCTCAGATTCTCCCCATCCCAAATTGCCGAGGATGTGACTTGCCGGACAAAATCCCGCTGAATTACATTGCTCTCATCCATGAAAAGGCCTGTGAAGGATGAAAGATATGCTATCATTTTCTCCATTTCAGCCTCGGTTTTATCGGTTTTCCCCTGGGAAATGCACTGTTTATCCAAAAGTTCAATCTTCTCTTCCAGTTGCAAAATCCGCTGATCAACGCGGGCAACCAGTTGGCGCGATGGTACACTTTCCCCCATGGAGCGTACCAAATTTTCTATCTCTCCCCGATATTTATTCAACTTCGCCTCAGTCTGTCCACCATCCTGGCTCTGGACTTCTTTGACCAAAGATTGTAAATCGGCGACCGGCAATTCTGCTCCTTCAATTCCCAATATTTTCGTCAAAACCCGCCGGTCGCAGTCCATGCCTTGGATGTTTGGCACGGCGCATCCCTTGCGACCTCCTATCAATTTTTTGCGACACACATAGTCGAAACCATTACCGTTGGCGCGTTTTTTCGCATACATAGGTGCGCCACACCAACCGCACCGTATCACACCAGTGAGCACAGCAAAATTATTATGTACTTTGGATGGTTTTTCATTATTTGGTCTGTTTTCATTCAATAGATGTTGTATTTTAACCCATTGTTCCCCGGGTATCACACCTGGATGTCGCCCTGAAGCCACGATCCACCGCTCTATGGGTTGACGGACACCGCCCGGCGATTGATAGTCCCGCTTGTTGTAGACCATCAATCCACGCCCCGACTCCACTTCCTCAAAGCATACCTGCGCCCGCGCCTGTTGAAAATAGTCTCGCGCGGCACCATCTGCCTGGCAGTAGGCTGGATTCTGCAGAATTTCTTTGATGCCCAGCAAAGAAAAGTTCCCGCCGTTTCTGCCTTTTATATGTTGAGAAAATAGCAACTTATGGACGGCAGAAATGCTGTGTTTTTGTTCATAACAAGTGAAAATTGCCATAACCGTCTCCATTTCATCTGGAATGATTTTCAACTGGCACTGCTGTTTTTTTCGCCCATCCTCATCGAGTTCCACCACGGATTCCCCGATGAAGCCCAAAGGTGCCGTCCCGCCCAACCATCGCCCAGTGCGCGCCAACTGCATCATATTGTCCCGCACGCGCTCCGCGATGGTTTCCCGTTCCAGTTGCGCAAAAACAGAGGTGATGTAGAGCATGGCCTTCCCCATGGGGGTTGATGTGTCAAAATTCTCTTTTATGCACAAAAAGGAGATGCCTCTTTTGTTTAAATCCTCGAATAACGTGGCGAAATCCCCGATGCTTCGGCTGATTCTATCCAGGCGATAGCACACCAAAAAATCCGGTTTGCACCGCTGAAAGTCCTGGTGCATCTGCTGAAATTGGGGGCGATTTAGGTTTTTCCCAGAGAACCCCTCATCTTCGTATACCCGGACTTCCTCCGGGTTTGGGTAGCGGGCTTCGATGTATTGCCGGCACAGCTGGACTTGGTTTTCCACGCTATCCCCTCGTGCCGTGTACACGGACTTCCGACTATAGATAAAAAATTTCAAACAAACACCTCCATCTACAGTATAGAAATCTATACAGAAATCATGCAAAATAATATTGTACTTTCATTCAGTAATGTGGTATAATGTGAGAGAAACATAACGAAATCCCATATTTCAGGAGGCAATATGTCGTATATACAACCGCTTACCGCTGAGTATCACCAATATTTGAAGGATGAATCCCGCACCATCGGCTCTGCCCAGACCATCTCCTTCCCCACCTGCGAGGGAGAAGTGGTAGAAATTCTCCGCAAGTTGACTGCAGATGGCGAAACCATCACCATCCAAGGCGCCCGCACTGGTGTGGCTGCCGGCGCTGTTCCCAAGACCGGTCACGTGATGAATCTTTCCAAAATGAAGGGCATCACTGGCTGCACCCAACATGGCAAGGGCTTCCAATTTACCGTGGAACCTGGCCTAAGCCTTTTAGAGTTGAACAAACAACTCGCCACAAAAAAAATGGACTCCACCCGATGGTCTGCTTCATTCATGGAAGCGTTCCACCGTTTTTTGGACGGAGTGCCCCAGTTTTACCCGCCCGACCCCACAGAATCCACCTGTTCTCTTGGCGGTATGGTCAGTTGCAACGCATCTGGCGCCCGCAGTTACCTCTATGGCTCCGTTCGCAACCACATCAGCGGGTTGCGCGTGGTGCTTTGGGATGGAGAAATTTTGGACTTAACACGTGGTCAAGTTTACGCCCAGGGAAGAACTTTAAAATTGACCACTGAAAACAGCAAGGTCATCTATTTGGACTTGCCTACCTACCAAATGCCCCAGGCCAAAAACGCGTCCGGCTACTACGTCACTGACGATATGGACGCTGTGGATTTGTTCATCGGTGCCGACGGAACCCTGGGCATTGTCACCCAGATCACCATCCTCACATCACCACTGCCCCGGGAAATTTGGGGCACCAGTTGCTTTTTCCAAACCCAAGATAGGGCTTTGGATTTTGTGGAATCCCTACGTGGTTCCCTGGAAAATATCGCCGCTTTGGAGTATTTCGACCCGTTCGCCCTGGACATTTTGCGGGCACAACGAGAGCAGGGAACCACCTTTCAACAACTCCCCGGAATCCCCGCAGACCATTGCCACTGCGTCTATTGCGAAATCCACTGCGCCACCAAAGAGGCCGCTCAATCCACCCTATTTGCCCTTGGGGATGCCATCCAAGCCGTGGGCGGTAATCCCAGCGACACCTGGGTTGCTCGCAACGACAGCGACTTGAAAACCCTCCAATTCTTCCGCCATGCCGTTCCGGAATGCACCAACATGATCATCGATAACCGAAAAAAAACGGAGTCAGTTATCACCAAATTGGGCTCTGATATGTCCGTGCCCGACGGCTGTTTGAAGCAGGTGTTTCACCTGTACAAATCCACTCTCCAAGCCGAAAATCTGGAACACGCCATCTGGGGACACATTGGTAACAACCATCTTCATGTGAATATTTTACCCCGTAATGCAGAGGAATTTCACAAAGGAGAGGAACTTTTCAAACTTTGGGCAGAAGAAACCAGCCGTATGGGTGGCGCTGTCTCTGCGGAACACGGTGTTGGCAAACTCAAATCCAGTTTCCTGACCTATATGTACGGATCATCGGGGATCAGGGAAATGGTTGCCCTAAAATCTGCACTGGACCCCCACCACACCTTAAATTTAGGCAACTTATTTCCATCACAGCAGGAGGTGCAACCATGAACATCATCGTATGTATGAAGCAGGTTCCCTCCTCCAACGAGGTTCGCCTCCATCCGGTGACCAAAACCATCATCCGGGATGGCAATGCCTCTGTCATCAACCCTTTTGACAGCGCCGCATGGAGCAAGCCGTCCAAATTCGGGAGCAGTTGGGTGGACAGGTC
>JAWXUJ010000155.1:0-4355 GCA_044432765.1 Eubacteriales bacterium
TCCAGACGATTTGTTCCATTATCCCCAAGCAAACATTCGGGAAATGAAGCGGTTCTACCAGGGAATATACCCAGGATTCGATACGATACTCTATGAAAAATTGAAAGAAATCTTCCAACTGGACGAAAAACAGCCCATGCGCCGTCTGTCTAAGGGTATGTTGAAGCAGGCCGGTTTCTGGCTTGCACTTTGCACCCATCCGGAATACTTGGTTCTGGACGAACCGGTGGACGGTCTGGACCCGGTCATGCGCCGGCAGGTCTGGAGCCTGATTTTGGACGAGGCCGCCCAAGTGGGCACCACCGTTCTGGTCTCATCCCACAACCTGCGGGAATTGGAAGATGTTTGCGACCAGGTGGGCATTATGGAGCACGGCAGAATGCTGTTGGAGCGCTCTTTGGAAGCCCTTCAAGATAACATTGTGAAAATTCAGTTGGTCACAGACCGGGACTTGCCCGGTGACCTGGACATCCTCCACCAATCGATCTCTGGACGGATTCGCACCTTGATTGTGCGAGGCACCCAACAGGTGGTATCTGAAAAAATCGGGGCTACCCTGCCTATCTTCTTCGATGTGGTGCCTCTGTCTCTGGAAGAAATCTTTATCTATGAACTGGGAGGTGTGGACTATGCCGTCAAGAACATCATTTTGTAATTTTGCCATCATCCGGAAAAATCTGACCCGAGGTTGGCCTCTGTGGTTGGCCTACACCATTTTGTGGATGATTGTCCTGCCTCTATCTTTGACCAGTCACCATTATGACAGCGTGGTCGCCCTACGGCTGTTTGGCGATGTGTTGGAAATCACGTCCATCGGCGGTGTGCTTATCAACGGTTTTTATGGCCTCTTTGTGGCGGGAGTGCTGTTTTCCTATCAGTTTACCAGTCGCTCCATCAATACCATGGCGGCACTGCCCATCCGCCGGGAGACCATGTTTGGCTCCAATTTGGTGGTGGGACTACTGGTGTCCGTGGTGCCAAACCTGCTGATTTCCCTGGCGGTGGTGGTCGCCGGTGCAACGCTGGAGGTCAATCTCCTGACTGTTGCATTCCAGAGTTTTTGTATGAACACCTTGGTCTATCTTTTCTGCTTTGGCATGGGTACCATCAGTGCCGCCTTGGTGGGTAGTGCCTTGGGTGGGCTTTTGATGTACATTTTACTCAACGGTGCGGCAGTGACATTGCAGGCCGCTTTGATTGCCATTTTAAGTGGCATCGTCTATGGTATGCCTAACGCCTTCCGATTTGGTACGGCAGATTTTGGGCAGTTTTCCCCTCTATATAAACTGTTGGAAAGCAACTCCATAGACCGCACTTATGAGGAAGTCACCCAAGGCGGGCAAATCTACAACCAGCTGACCGCCGTGACCTACACAAACTGGAATTACCTCTACATCATCGCCGGTGTTGGTGTTTTGATGCTGATTCTGGCCTTTTTCCTGATGAAGTACCGCCACATGGAAGCTGCCGGGGACTTTATGGCGGTGAAACCTCTCCGCCCTGTGTTTAAGTACATCTTCGCAGGTGGCTGTAGCCTGGTTCTGGGATATCTCATTGCTATGTGCTTGAATTTGGACGGAAACTTCTGGGGTGTTTTGGGCTGTATGGCCTTCGGCGGGTTCATCGGCTACTTCCTGGCAGAGATTATGCTGAAAAAGTCCTTTGCCGTTTGGAAGCGGGAGTGGATAGGCTTCGGCTGTTTCACGGCGCTCCTTCTGGTGATGATGCTCGGTGTGAAATTCGATGCCTATGGTTACGAAAAGCACATCCCCGAACTGGAGGACATCGCCTCTGTACAATATTCTATGGATTACTACGATATGGATATGTATGCCCCTATTACTGACGATGGCTTAATTTACGATGTGGTGGCGCTCCACCAACGTTTCATCGATGAGAAGCAGGACTTGGACAATGAGGACTGGGGGAATCACTACGGATGGCAAAGTATCACCATTCAATACACTTTAGAAAACGGTGAATCTCTGTCCAGATACTACAACCTACCCCACAGCTTTGCAGACTATAAGGACAAAACCAGCCTATTCTACCAGGCTGGTGTCATCTATAATGACCCTATTATGGTGATGAATCGAGTGGAGCCATCCTTCTTGAACTTGAGTGCAGATGATTTTGTAGGCGGGGAAATCCGCTACGGCATGGAGACCTATGACGAAATGACAGGGGAGCAGCTCACCGACCGCGAAACTTTGGATTTGTCCAAGGAGCAGGCCTATGCGCTGTACCAATCCTGCATCATCCCCGACTTGGAAGACGGTGCCATTGGCTACAACACCGACTTTAAGCCTTATTACACCGACTGGAGCCTGGGTCGTACCGCCATTTACTTTTATTATGTCGACAACAATGGCAGAATCCCCATGACCGCATCCCATGACTTGGAGGTAAGCACTGATTCCACCTCCTTCGTGGTCTATGAGGACTCCACCCGCACCGCCCCCGCCGTGGAGGATTTGGGCATTCCCATCTACCAAACCGTACGGACTAACTAGGGATTTCCTATCTGGACACGTGGGATAAATATTGACAGGAAATGCCCTGGGAAATGACGGTTTTTCGTGAAATATAACGTTTGATTTTATGGATATTTTGGTTGACTTTCCGGGGAAATAGGACTATATTAGTGTGGTGCCAAAATCTGGGGCTTTGAACTCGGATAATCTCGGCGGAAAAGAGTACATATCATGGAATCTTATCACTTTTTATTTGACGTTGCCATCATCATGCTGTTCACCAAACTATTCTCAATGCTCAGTAAAAAGGTGGATATGCCCCAGGTTGTGGGTGCATTGATTGCCGGCTTGATTATGGGGCCAAGCGCCTTGGATTTGGTGCAAAGCACCGACTTTTTGACCCAGGTTTCGGAATTGGGTGTCATTGTTTTAATGTTCGGCGCCGGTCTGCAAACCGACTTCCAAGAGTTGAAGCGCTCCGGCAAGGCTTCCTTTGTCATTGCTTTGCTTGGTGTGTTGGTGCCTTTGGGCGCGGGCTATCTGTTGGCTACGGCTTATAATCCTGGACAGGATGTGTCCTTGGAAAACCTATTCATCGGTGTCATCTTGACCGCCACCTCCGTTTCCATCACCGTGGAGACACTGAAGGAGATGGGCAAGCTGTCCACCCGCTCCGGCAATGCCATCTTGGGCGCAGCCCTCATCGATGACATTCTGGGCTTGGTGCTCCTCACTTTGGTCAGCAGTTCTGCTGACTCCTCGGTGAAGTTGTCCAGCGTTCTGTTGAAAGTCTTATTTTTCTTTGCATTGGTGGCCTTGATGGTAAAATTTATGCCACCTTTGATTCAAAAATGGATGGATTCTGTATCCTGGAATCGGAAACGGTTCGCTGTCATCTCCCTGGCCTTCTGCTTCCTGTTTTCCTTTGTGGCAGAGGAGTTTTTCGGTGTTGCCGACATTGTGGGCGCATTTTTTGCCGGTTTGATTATCTCCAGTACCACCCGGGCAACCTTCGTCAATTCCCGCTGTGAAACGCTGTCCTATATGTTGTTGTCCCCCATATTCTTTGCCAGTGTCGGCCTGAAAGTGTCTCTAGAGGGCCTGACTGGTGAAACGATTTTACTGGCTGTGCTCATGTGCGTCATTGCCATCGCCACCAAAATCTTTGGTTGTGGCGCCGCCGCCAAACTGTGTAAATACACCAACGCAGAAGCCAAGCGGATTGGTGTGGGCATGGTGTCCCGTGGGGAAGTGGCTCTGATTGTGGCAAACAAGGGCATCGCCAGCGGGCTGATGAACACCATGTTCCTGGTGCCGGTGGTGCTTATGGTTGTTGTGACCTCTGTTGTGACCCCTATTATGCTCCGCTTCGTCTACAAGCGAGCCAGTACGGATTATGAATGTGACCTGATCCAAAGTGATTTGGTTGACGGCTACGAAGAACTCCGCGACGTGGATGCCGCAACGGTGGCTCTGCTGGAAATGCAGAACCAGATGCAAGGCAAACCCGCCGACGGCAGAAAAACAATCGGCAAGCAAAAAAAGAAATAATATTACAATGTAAAAACCACACCGACAAGAATTTTGCCGGTGTGGTTTTTTGTGTCTTCTCCAATATCCGGGACAAGTGGAGGCGCTAGCGCTACAATCCATGGGAAATGAAATCCTGGAACAGGATCAAAAAAACCCACAGCAAGGAGACATAATTTTATCACAAAATAAGATGAGCTAGCCTCGTATTTTTTGCGCCTGTGGAATTTTTTTTTTATTATGTAAGTTTGTCAATGATGTGAGCCCAAGAAATACGATTAAGTTGTTGGTTTTGTGCCTCGATTTTTCTGACGGAGGGAGGGCGTAGCCCGACTGAAGTCAGAAAAATCG
>JAWXUJ010000156.1:0-4341 GCA_044432765.1 Eubacteriales bacterium
GTCGATGCCATCGTCCTGTCCTCCATCAGCTATGAAGGCATGGTGGACGCAGTGGAAGAAGCCATGGATGCCGGGGTGGAAGTGGTCATCATCGACAGCGATGTCAATGTGGAGGACATCCCTGTCCGCATCTCCACAGACAACTACAACGCCGGCCTGATTATGGGCGAAAAAATGGCGGAGCTTTTGGATTACAAAGGCCAGGTGGGTCTGGTCACCTTCGATGCCGATACCGCCAATGCCTCCCAACGGGTCACCGGATTTGTGGATGCCATCAACGGTTACGAAGACATGGAAATCGTCTGCCAGTTGGAGACAGTTTCCTCCTTTGATGCCGCGGAACAGAGCACCTTGGACATTTTGGCGCAATATCCCAAGGTGGGCGGCCTTGCCACTTTTAATGAGATTCTCACCGTGGGCATGAGCCGCGCCATCCAGGCAGAGGAGCGGGAAGACCTGGTCTGCATGGGCTTCGACAACAACACCCAGGTGGTGGACTACCTGGAGCGGGGCATTTTGGATGCCATCGTGCTCCAAAATCAGTTCGCCATGGGCTATTTAGGCGCCCAGTATGCTCTGGAACTTCTCAACGGCACAAAGCATGAAAATGTACAAATTGACACGGGGGTCAACGTGGTCACCCGGGAAAATATGCTGGATACGGACATTCAAACCCTTTTATATCCATTTGACCTTTCAGATTAACGCAAAAGTGCACAAAAACAAAAGATGGTATTTTACATAAATCACAAACTTTTTTCAAACATTTTATTGACAAAATGATGAAATGTTAAAAATCTGTAAATAACGCAAAGAAATCGTAAAATATTATACATTTTGAAAAATCATACAAAAAAACTGAGATGCGGAGGGGAGAACTGGAAAAAGTGCATAAAATATTGGATTGTTTTGTGTTCCAAAGTTTGCTATACTGTGAACATGAAGGTTCAAGGAACCGAAAATGAAAAGGAGATCACAAAATGAAAAAAGCAATTGCACTCACCCTGTCCGGCTTGATGCTGGCATCCGCTTTGGCTGGTTGCGCCAAGGAAGAACCCCAACTGGAGCACTTCGTGTACAACTACTCCGATGCTCAACAAAATGCCGTTATGAACGCTGCAGACCCCATGTACAAAGAAATGGGTCTGAACTACAACTTCAATGACTCCGAAGGCAAGCAAAGCGTGCAAAACGACCAAATCGACAACGCCATCCAAAAGGGTGCTACTCTGCTGGTCGTCGGTATGGCTGACATCTCCTCTGGTCAAACTGTTGTTGACAAGGCAAAAGCTGCTGAACTGCCCATCTTGTTCTATAACCAACAACCAGACGACGCTGTTGTCAACTCTTATGAATCCGCATGGTTCATCGGTTCCGACGCCCGTGGCGGTGGTCTGATGCAAGGCGAAATGGCTGCAAAAGTCATCTTGGCTGACTACGACAAGTATGACCGCAACGGCGACGGCGTGATTCAATACGTGATGATTCGTTCTGACCTGGCTCACCCAGAAGCAAACGGTCGTACCGAAGCTTCCGTCACTCGCACCAACGAGCTGTTCACCGAAGCTGGCTATCCTGAAATTGCACAACTGGGTACCGATTACCTGGCTGATGACTGGTCCACCAACAAAGGTAAAGACTGCATGGACACCTTCCTGTCCTCCAACCCTGTTTCCGAAACCGAAGGCGTTGAATTGGTCTTCTGCAACAACGACTCCATCGCTGTTGGCGCTATGAAGTCCCTGCAAGCCCAAGGCTGGAACAACGATGCTTCCAAAGCAGTTCCCATCTTCGGCGTTGACTCCACCGACGAAGCTAAGACCTACATCGATGCAGGCCAAATGGCTGGTTCCGCTGGTCAAGACCCCGCTCTGATCGCTACCTACGTTACCACCGTTGCTGAAAACCTGTACAACGGCGAAGAACCTCTGGCTGGCACCGACTGGGCATTCGAAGAAGGCACCAAGAGCCTGTTCTTCCCATACTCCCCATATCCCACCGACATTCTGGACTAATCCACTATAAAACACTTACACAAGGTTGTGGGGCTGGCGGTGCCAGCCTTACAACCTTGATTGTAGGAGCAAGGAGCATGATACTATGAGCGCACAGGAAAACCAACCTATTCTGCTGCAAATGAATGGAATTTCCAAACAATTCCCCGGCGTGAAAGCACTGGACAAGGTTCAGTTGACTGTAAAACGGGGAACCGTCCATGCCCTCATGGGGGAAAATGGTGCTGGCAAATCCACTTTGATGAAATGCCTGTTCGGTATCTATGACAACGACGAAGGCGAAATTTTAATCGACGGCGAGCCCGTCAAATTCACCGACCCTAAACAAGCACTGGAAAACGGTGTGGCCATGGTGCACCAAGAGCTGAACCAAGTCACAAAACGTGACGTCATGGACAACCTGTGGCTGGGTCGCTATCCCAAAAAGGGACTGTTCGTGTCCCAAGACATTATGTACAAAAAAACCAAGGAAATTTTAGACGATTTGGAAATTTCCGTGGACCCCAAGGCCATTTTGAGCGAACTCAGTGTTTCTGTTCGCCAAATGATTGAAATTGCAAAAGCTGTCTCTTATAACGCAAAAATTTTGGTGTTGGACGAACCAACTTCCTCTCTCTCTGAAAAGGAAGTTGAGCATTTGTTCCACATTATCAATAAACTTCGTGACCGTGGCGTTGGCATGGTCTACATCTCCCACAAAATGGACGAAATTTTGACCATCTCCAATGAAGTCACCATTTTCCGCGACGGTCAATATGTGTCCACCACCCCTGCAAAAGACTTGACCATGGATGAGATCATCCGTCAAATGGTCGGTCGTGAAATCACAGGTCGTTACCCCACCAAAACCAACACCGTTGGCGAGGAATTCTTGGAAGTTAAGGGACTCACTGGCATGTACAAGCCTGCCGTCGAGGATGTCAGCTTCACCATGCACAAAGGCGAAGTCCTGGGCGTTGCTGGTCTGGTTGGCGCTGGTCGTACTGAACTTTTGGAATCCATTTTTGGCAACCTGACTGTGAAATCTGGCGAAATCTTCGTCCAAGGCAAAAAAGTGGACAACAGCACCCCGCTGAAGTCCATCAAAAACGGCTTTGCCCTGCTGACAGAAGAACGTCGCGTGTCTGGTATCTTCCCTGTCCTCAGCATTGCTGAGAACTCCACCATCGTCAACATTGAAAACTGTAAAAAGGGCGCACTGCTAGACGATGGCGAAATCAAAAAACAAACCCAATGGGTCATCGACTCCATGCACGTGAAAACCCCCAGCCAAAAGACCAATATCGGCTCTTTGTCTGGTGGTAACCAGCAGAAGGTTCTGATTGGCAAGTGGCTCCTGAAAGAGCCTGATGTGCTTCTCTTGGATGAACCAACTCGTGGCATCGACGTCGGTGCAAAATACGAAATCTACCAACTGATCAACGATCAAGCCGCAAAAGGAAAGTGCTGTATGGTGGTTTCTTCGGAAATGCCTGAACTGCTGGGTATTTGTGATCGCATTCTGGTCATGTCCAATGGACGTCTTGCTGGCATTGTGGATGTTCAATCTACAACCCAGGAAGAAATCATGACGCTGGCCGCCAAATATGTGTAATAGAGGTACTTAAAATATGTCTACAAAATCTCTTGAAAAAGCCTCCAAGCCACAACTGACTGGCAAGGAAATTCTGGATAAAGTTCTGGATAAAGCACTGTACATCATGGTTACCTGCCTCATCATTGGCGTTGTGATTTACAATCCCCGCTTTGTCTACATGAGCTCCATCATCAACATTCTGACACTCAGCTCTTCCCGTCTTATTATGGCACTGGGCATTGCAGGCTGTATCATCTTGACTGGTACCGACTTGTCCGCAGGTCGTATTCTAGGTCTGGCTGCCTGTATCTCCGCCTCCTTGCTCCAAGCGCCTGAGTATGGCGCAAAGATGTACCAAGGTCTGCAATGGCTTCCACAAGACGGCGAGGCCGCCATCTGGGGTCCACTGCTCTGCACCCTGCTTATCGTCGTTGCTGTCACTGGTGCCATCGGCCTGTTCAATGGCTTGATGGTCGCCAAATTCCAACTTCACCCCTTCATCGTCACCTTGGGCACCAAGTTGATTGTCTATGGCATGGCGCTCATCTATGTCACCTTCGGCACCAACGGTGGCGCACCCATCGGTGGCATCGACGAACGCTACACCCAACTGGTTTCTGGCAACCTGTTCGGCGAATGGGGCACCAGCATTGGACTGCACATTCCCATGGTTATCCTCTATGCTGTCATTGCCGCTGTCATTATGTGGTTCGTCTGGAACAAAACCGTCTTCGGCAAAAATATGTTTGC
>JAWXUJ010000157.1:0-4332 GCA_044432765.1 Eubacteriales bacterium
AGGTGGAGCTGATTATCCGGGGCATTTGCTGCATTGTCCCCGGTATTCCCGGCTACACTGACAAAGTCGCTGTGACCAGTCTGGTGGGACGGTATTTGGAACACGCCCGCATCTACGCCTTCGGCACAGGAGACGACCGGAAGATGTACATCGGCTCTGCCGACATGATGACCCGGAACACAGAACGACGGGTGGAGGTCTTGACCCCGGTGTACGACAAGGATTTGAAAATCGAATTGTCCAACATCATCGACATCCAACTGGCAGATACTGTAAAGTCTCGCCGGCTGATGCCAAATGGCAACTACGTCAACAAAATCTCCGAGGAACAGCCCAATATCTGCGCCCAGGAGTATTTCGAGGAATTGGCAGTGAAACAGGCCGGCACCATCCATCTCCCCTCCCCTCCACAGGCGGTGCCCACGGCTATGCCGGTGGAGAAAAAAGGATTTTTCGCCAAACTGCGTAATTTGTTCCATTAAATCCAAACCCGCTCAGCCAGGCTGGGCGGGTTTTTGAGAGGGGGAAATCCTTAAAATGCCGGCGGAATTGTCGGGTATTCGACACGAAACGACAAAATAACAGTAAATGTTTGGATTTTCCCGATGGAAACTCGAAAAAACCGGTATAAAGTCGATGAAATTATTCCGAAAAATGGTCAATTTTGCTTGCAATATAGGATTCTCTGTGCTAAATTAGTGATATCCCCAACAGCGGAGAACTGATGGGGAAAAATGAACAATATGGAGGAGTTTGAAATGGAGAGTAGAATCAAAGCCGTAATTGCCGATAATTACGGAGAATTTGCAGAACGGTTAAAGTCTGTACTGGAGCGGGAATATGGCTATCACATCTGTGGTGTTGCCACCGACGGACTGACCGCCGTGAACATGGTGCGAGAATATAGCCCTGATATTTTGGTATTGGATGTGGCACTGCCAAAACTGGATGGCATCGGTGTATTGAAAGTGGCATCCGGTTTGGACAAGCGACCAGTTTCTCTGGTGATGTCCAGCTATGTGACAGATTTTGTGTCCACCATGACACAGAGCTTGGGTGTGCAGTATTTTGCGCTGAAGCCATGTGACCCGGAGATGATTGCAGAGCGGGTGGGCGAAATGTGTGCCGCCGAGCGGGTGCGAGGTGTGTCGGTATTCCAACAGCCCAAGAACAAGGAGATGAACTTGGAGGCCATGGTTACATCCATCATCCACGAGATTGGTGTCCCCGCCCACATCAAGGGCTATCAGTATTTGAGAGAGGCCATTATCATCGCTGTGGAGGATATGGAGGTCATCAACGCCATCACCAAAATCCTGTACCCACAAGTGGCAAAGACCTTCTCCACCACCCCATCTCGGGTAGAACGTGCCATTCGCCACGCCATCGAAGTGGCCTGGGACAGAGGCGACCTGGAAACCCTGCAACGATTCTTCGGCTATACCGTCAGCAATATCAAGGGAAAACCCACCAATTCTGAGTTCATTGCCTGATTGCGGACAAACTGCAATTACAGCTGAAAAATACAGAAATTGTGTAAAAATTATACAAAGTAAAAGTAAGGAGATTTAGCGAAAAAACGTTAGATTTCCTTATTTTTTCAGCAAATTAAGGCGAAAAAATGGCATTTAATGTATTTTTTGTCGAATTGCCACGAAGAAGAACGAACGATTTTTCTTCCTTTTTGTCGAAAAATATGGTGTAATATGTCTGTGATTGGAATTGAGCTCACTTCTACCACGTTAATCAAATAGAAAGATAGAAGGAAGATTATCATGGTATTTCAAACAAAATATGTACAAACATTTGTGGATCAAGAGGGCACAGCGGTGCTGCTGATTTACACCTTGCTGACAGAACATCGGTGGGATGGCGCCCACTATGGCGTGGAGTTGGCTATGCAACGCAGACAGCAAGCGGAGAAGGTATTTCGCTTGGATGTGTCCTCCAATCTGCCGCGTGTGGATGGCTTGTTGGCGACGCTGGCACAAAATCTGGTGACCCCAACAGGACTTTCCGACGTGCTGGAGGAATGGCTTTAAGGGAAATGCTGGACAAAATAGGATTTTTTTGATATAATTATCATAAATACATTTGGAGGTAAGTTCTTATGAAATGTCCATATTGCGGCGATCAAGACAGCAAAGTGGTGGATTCTCGCCACTCAGAAGATGGCATCAGTATCCGCAGACGGCGGGAGTGCATCGGCTGTAATCGGCGGTTCACCACCTACGAAACTGTGGAGTGCGTGCCCATTGTGGTGGTCAAGCGGGACGAAAGCCGTCAGAGCTTCGACCGGAATAAGATTCTCGGTGGCATGGTGCGCGCCTGTGAAAAGCGTCCCGTGTCCATGGCAGACTTGGAGTCCGCAGCCATGGAAATCGAGCAAATTATTCAAAATTCCCTGGACCGTGAAGTCAGCACCACAGAGGTGGGCGAGCTGGTCATGGAACGGCTGAAAGCATTGGATGAAGTGGCCTACGTCCGCTTCGCCTCGGTTTATCGCCAATTTAAGGACATCAACACCTTTATGCAGGAACTGAATAAAATCCTGGCAGAAAAATAATCTTTAGGGGCGAACGTTGTTCGCCTCTCTTTTTTTGTTTTGTTGTTCGTAGGGGTCGGCATTATACTTTTTGGCACCCGTGATTCTCACGGGACAGAGCTACGCTCTGTGGGGCTATCGCCACTCACAGCTACGCTGTGCCCCTCTAGCGAGGGGCTTACAACAAACTATACTTTTTGGTTGCTGACGTTGTCAGCCCGCAGCTATCGCTGCTACCGCCCTTCGGGCGAACCAAAGCCGTGTATTTTTTGAAAACACTGGCTACGCCAGTAGCGCTTCACTTTAACGGCCTGACGGCCTGTTTTCAAAAATTATAAAATATTATAAATATGAGGCCACTCCATTTCCACGATGTGCTCAATCAGTGCCACCAGTTCGGCGCAGTTGGAGGCGAATTCCTCCTCGATGGCGTAACGGGCGTACTCTGCTAAGGCTTCAAAGGATGAGATGACGCTATCTGCTTCGTCGTGGCTTAGCACAGTGCCGAAGAAATTCTGATGGGAGCGCCAATATTCCCCCGCCTCCTCCACAATGACCAAGGCCGTGTCGTAGTCTGAGACATGGGCGGCATCTTTTGCTTGCTCCAATAGAGCGGTGGTCTGGTCGGCGTGGTGTTGCAGGACGATGACCGAAACCAAACAGGCGGTAAAGGAGAGTATCAACAGGCCAATGCCCAAATAGAGACACTTCAAGGCTCCACCTCCTGTAAAAATACATCATCATCCTTGGTGACGGTCATGAGGAACACGTTTTCAATGGGGCAACTCCCCAGCTTGCCTTTGAGCCAGGGGATGTCGTGTCCGCATTGGGCCAGTTCTCGGTGACGGACGGTGCCGTCGGAGATAACGGTGATGGGCAGTGCTTCTTGGGAGACGGACACCCCCATATCCTTGGCGGTGGGCGGGTTGTCCTTGGCATAGAGAATGGTGCTGATGGTGCCATCTGTCTCCAAAATGGCATAGTGCACCGTGGTCAAATCCAGCACACCGTTGGAGCGAAGTTGTTGTTGCAATTCATCCACAGTGATTCTGGTTTTGTTGAGATTTTTCTGGAGAATGGTGCCATTTTCCATCAAAACCGTGGGATTCCCACAGAGAAGCCGTCGGAAGGGGAGGTACCGCAGAGAGCAGATGGACACAATCAATTCCAGTGCCAATACCGTCAAAATGGGAATGACACCAGACAGCAGGGGGATGCCCATATCCTGCATGGGCACCGAGGCCAAATCGGCAATCAAAATGGCGACCACAAACTCCGAAGGTTCCAGTTCCCCAATCTGCCGTTTGCCCATGACGCGGATGGTGACCACCAATAACAGATAGAGGATGATGGTTCGGATGTAAGAAATAAACATAAGCACACACCTCCAAGAACAGTATCTGCAACGAAGTGCCAAATTATGCAAAAACCCTTGCAAAATACCCGAAAATCATGTATCGTATATGATGTAATGTAATAAACAACTAAAGGAGTATTATGAGTATGAACGCATCTGAAATCTTTGGTAGTCATGTATTTAACGAGTCTGTGATGAAGGAAATGTTGCCTGCTGCAGTGTTCAAAGAAGTCAACGCTGTGATCGCTGGTACCAGTCGCCTGTCTATGGAATCCGCCAACGTGGTGGCAAACGCCATGAAGGAATGGGCTGTGGACAAGGGTGCAACCCACTACACCCACTGGTTCCAACCTCTCACTGGCACCACCGCTGAAAAGCACGATTCCTTCCTGACCTACCCAGAAGCTGGTAAAACCATGCTGAAGCTGAC
>JAWXUJ010000158.1:0-4315 GCA_044432765.1 Eubacteriales bacterium
AATTGAAGGAGCCAGTTGGCCTGGCGACTGGCAATGCCCGTGGTAAACACCAACTCTCCCCCTTGGAGGAAGTCCGGCACTTCCAAATCCTCTACAATGTGAATCCAGCGGACAGGGTTTTCCATACCGCTTTTCCCTGCTACCAGTTTTAATTCATAGGACTTTTCTGCGTCTTTGCACAGTTTTGACAGGGTCATTGCCATAATTTCACCACCTATTTTGGAATTCGTTTCCCGCGACTAATGGCGCGGACTGGACATACCAGCTTACATAAATGACAGCCCACACATTTTTGCGGATCGAAGTAGGCCTTGCCCTTTGGGTCAAAATGGATGGCCTGATGGCCTGCATCGTAGCAGGACACGTAGCACCGTTTGCAACCAACGCACTGAGCTTTGTCGATTTTGGGATAGAGGATGGAGCTTCTGTCCAAGTGGTCGGCGGGGATGACGTTCTCCAGCCCCGAGCCTACCAACTGTTGCACCGAAGTGATGTTGTGAGTGTACATATAGTGGGACAGTCCGCCAATCAAATCATCGATGATGCGGTAGCCGTATTCCATAACAGCTGTGGTAATCTGGACATTCCCACAGCCCAATGCCAAAAAATCCAGGGTATCGTAATGGGTTTCAATACCGCCCATGCCACTGATGGGAGCGTGTTTCAGGGCGGGACATACTGCCATATCGTGGATGAACCGCAATGCGATGGGCTTGACGGACACCCCAGAATAGCCAGAAACGGCGGATTTCCCCCGGACACTAGGACGGCTGACCATGGTTTCGTGGTTCACATGGGCAATGCTTTTCACCGTGTTGATGGCGGCAAGTCCATCTGCGCCAGCTTGCATGGCTGCCATAGCAGGTGGCTCCATATTGGCTAAGTTTGGGGTCATTTTTGCCAAAACTGGCAGTGTGGTTCCCCGTTTGGTGGCGCGGATATATTGGGCAACCAAGTCGGGGTTCAGCCCTACGTCACAGCCCAAGCCCGCGCTGGACATATGGGGGCAGGAAAAGTTACACTCGATCATGTCCACCCCAGCGGCTTGGCTCATGCGAGCCAAATCCGTCCATTCCTGGTCGGTTTGCCCCATGATGGAGGAGACGATGATTTTGGTGGGGAAGTTTTCCTTCAGTTTTGCCAAAATGGCGAAGTTTTCTTCCAGTGGTTTATCGGAAATCTGCTCCATATTTTTGAAGCCGACGAAGTGGCGGTTGGTGTCTAAGGTGGCATCGAATCTGGGCGACACCTCCTCAGGCATATAGAAACCAACGGTTTTGTAGACCAGACCTGCCCAACCCATTTCCAATGCCTTGGCGCACATATCGTAGCCACTTGCCACAATGGATGAGGACAAAAAGAAGGGGTTTTCGCAGTGGATACCACAGAAATCAACGGACAAATCAACAGTGTGTAGTTGTGTTTTGTCCATGGAGGTGGCGATTTTCTGGATTCTAATAGGCCTGTCATAGTGAATGCAGGCGGTTTCACAAGGCGCATCACAGTCTGCGCAGGTTTCCCGATTTAGAATGGCTGCCCCTCCGGCATGGTTTGCAAATCGCAGAGCGCGAATGGCGCGGGCGGGATCGATTCCTTTGGTACAGCCACGGCTACAACCGGCATCCAGGCACAGCATACATCTAGCAACTTCGTTTGCTGTCACCAATTTCATGGTTAGATTTTCCATGGCATTCTTTCCTTTCAGGGTTTATTTCAGGGAGCATTTGACGAACTGACCGTAGCCAGCTTCGCCAACGAAATTACCATGGTCATAGACCAGCTTACCACGGCAGTAGGTTTGGACGGGGTAGCCTTTCAACATGGTACCCTCCCAAATGGTGTGGTCGCAGTCGGAGTGCATGGCCTCATTGGTGATGGTGAAGTCCAGTTCTGGGTCGTAAATCACAATGTCTGCATCCTTGCCAACGGCCAGCGAGCCTTTGTTTTTACAGCCAAAAATGCGGGCAGGATTGGCGCTACACAGGGCCACAGCCTTGGAGAAGGTGATTTTACCTTGGTTGGCGGCGCTGAGCATATAGGGGTACATATTTTCCACCCCAGCACACCCGTTGGGGATTTTGGTGAAATCCTCTCTCCCCCACTCCTTTTCAAAGGACTGGAATGGGCAGTGGTCGGTGGCAATGGTATCGATGTCCCCGCGGGAAATGGCCTTCCAGAGAGCATCTTGGCTCTCTTGGCCTTTGATGGGAGGGGAGCAGACGAAGTTGATGCCGTCCTCCCGCTTGTATACATCGGAGTTGAAAGCCAGATATTGGGGGCAGGTTTCTGCGTAGATTTCATAGCCCTCGTCTTTGGCCTTGGTCACTTCCTCCACCCCTTCTTTGTTGGCCAGGTGGACGATGTAAAGAGACGCGCCTGTGGCCTTGGCCAGTGCAATGGCGCGGTGGTCGGCTTCGCCTTCCACAAATTCGGGGCGAGATTTATAGTGATGCCAGGCTGAGGTTTTGCCCTTTGCCAGCAGTTCCTTGGTCAAGGTGTTGACCATCTCGTTGTTCTCTGCGTGGACGGCAATCAAGGCACCACACTCCTTGCCTTTTTTCAGTACTTGGTAGAATACCCCGTCTGTGACACCGAAGTCATAAACCATAAAGACCTTGAAGGAGGGAACGCCAAAGTCCACCGCATCTTGGATGGAATCCAGTAGTCCATTGGACACATCCTTGACCGCCACATGGTAGGCGTAGTCCACGGCTGCATTGCCAGCGCAAAGGACATCGCGACGTTTCACGGCATCCACCATATTCTCTCCAAAATCTTGGAGGACAAAGTCAAAGACGGTGGTGGTACCGCCACAGGCGGCAGCTCTGGTACCTGCGAAGTAATCGTCAGAGGAGATGGTACCGCCAAATGGCATTGCCAAATGGGTGTGACCATCGATGGCACCGGGGAGTACCAGCTTTCCAGTGGCGTCCACCACCGTTTCAAACTTGCTTACGTCCAAATTGGCGGCAACCTCTACGATTTTGCCGTTCTCCACTGCCACATCTGCCTTAAATTGCTCCGTTGCGGTGCAAATTGTGCCATTTTTTATCACCATAGCCATATGTCTTTTCTCCTTTGATTTCATTCATAATACAAAGGGAAACCCAATGAAAAATTGCACTTCCCTTTATATTATGTCGTGGGTGGGGAGGAGCAAAGCTCCTCCCGCTTGGTTATTATTTCTTGTAGACCAGAACCAGACCAGAGCGTTGGTAGACTTGGGCAACTTCCACCAAGTCCATACCACCAGCGTTGGCAGTGATCAAGTTAGACATCCAAGTGACACCGAAGTCCACGTCACCGTTGTAAACAGCGGTGGTTTCGCCGATGTCGCCGCCACCAGAAACGATGGTCACATCCAAACCAACTTCGTCATAGTAGCCCAGTGCTTCTGCCACATAGTAGCCCATGAATTGGCTTTGTGGCAACCACTTCAGTTGGACGGAAACTTCTGTTTTTTCCAGTTCGCCATATTCAGCGGTGAGGAAGGAGCTGTCACGGACATCGTCCAAGGTCAGGCTTGCCATGGTTTCAGCAGCGGTGCTGTCGTCCAAGGCGATGTACTTTTGTGCCAGTTCTAAGGTTTGTTGCATGGCTTCTTCGTCCATGGCACCGATGTCGGAAACGGCATTGCCATTGGTATCAGTCAGCACCAGCTTTGCAACTTCAGAAGCCATGTAGGCTTGGTGGTCAGAGGAAACAGAGGAGCCAGCGGCATAGACGATTTCAGCGGCTTCTTCTGGGTTTTCCACAGCGTATGCCCAGCCCTTCATGGATGCTTGGGTGAAAGCGGCAACGGTGTTGGGGTTTTCAGCGGCAAAGGCTTTGGTGGTGAACAGGTTGTCTTCCAACATTGCCACGCCTTCGTCGTTCATGTCGATGACATCCACGGTGTCGCCGTAGCCATAGCCACCGTCGTAGTCGTTGATGACCAAGCCCAGTTCATTGTAGGTCATGGCAGAGGCCAAGGTGATGGAGTCATCATCAAAGCTGTCCATGTCGAAGTTTTGGGAGAGATAGGTGGTGGGTTGTTCGTACTTTGCCAGCAGAGCCAAGATTTCATATTCGTTGCCCAGGCCCCAGTTGCCAACTTTACCAGCTTCGGCGGCGGCGATGACACGTTCGCCATCGGTCATAGGTGTGGCCACTTCGGTGGTTTCCTCTACAGCGGCAGTTTCCTCTGCGACAGCGGTGACGGCTTCTTCTTTGGCAGCACAGGCGGCCAGACTAGAGGCCAACACGGTGGTGGCCAGCAACATTGCGATCTTCTTTTTCATAGTTTTGTTCTCCTTTTACGTTGGTTTGTATGATA
>JAWXUJ010000159.1:0-4304 GCA_044432765.1 Eubacteriales bacterium
ATGGTATGTCTGACACCTTTGACCAAGCGGTGCGCCGTATGGGCGAAGTGCTGGCCATCACCGGCAAGGTGTTGCCTGTGACCAACCAAGATGTCCACCTGAAGGCCATCTTTGAAAATGGCGAAACCGTCCTGGGGGAGAGTAAAATCGCCCAACGGAAAAAGGAGAACAACAGCCGGATTCAAGATGTCCAACTGATTCCTGCCCACCCCCGAGCACTGGAGGAAAGTCTGGTTGCCATCGCCCAGGCGGATATGATCATCATGGCACCGGGCAGTCTTTACACCAGCATTATCCCCAACTTTTTGGTGGACGGTGTCACCGAAGCTGTGGCAAAGTCCAGGGCACTGAAAATGATGGTGTTGAACATTATGACCCAAGATGGCGAAACCGAGGGTTACACCGGGGTTGACCACTTGGAGGCACTGTGGCGACACAGCGGAAAGAACATCGTGGATGTCTGCATCGCCAACAACAGCCCCATTCCAGAGGAGATGCAGGTGCAGTACGCCCAAGAGGGGGCAGGCCCCATCTGGCTGTCCAAGGAAGAAGGGGCGGCCTACAACGTGAAAGTCCACCAGTATCCACTACTGGCCGAGGGCATCCAAGCCCGCCACGATTCTCTTGCCTTGGCAAGAGCCATTTTTGAAGTATACGACCGCGCAAGAGGTGTGTGGTAGAAAGGGGTTACGATGTCATTTTCCGCCAATGTGAAGCAGGAAGTCTGCCGTTTGCCCCTGCAAAAGCTGTGTTGCGCCACAGCGGAGTTGTACGGTGTGTTGCTATTTTGTAACACCTGCACTGTGCAATCCATTAAAATTGTGACAGAAAGTCAATATTTTGCCGAGCGACTGCCGAAGTTGTTGAAAAAATCCTTCGGCTTTGCCTTTGACCAAACCCCCACAGAGGGCGAAGGGGGGAAGTTGACCTTCGTTCTTTCGGATGGTGAAAAAATTAGCGCCATCTTCGATGCCTACGGTTACGCCGTCTCCAACCATATGACCCTCCATGTCAACTTTGGGATGTTGGAGGACGACTGCTGTCGGGTGGCCTTTCTCCGTGGTGCCTTTTTGGCAGGTGGCTCCGTCACCGACCCGGAAAAGCGGTACCATTTGGAGCTGACCACCCCCCACCTGAAGGTGGGGGCAGAGGTGGACGCCTTGCTTTTGGACTTGGACTTCCATCCCAAACGGACGGAGCGTTCTGGCAATTCCATCCTCTATTTTAAGCAGAGCAACTACATTGAAGATTTCCTCACCACCATGGGCGCGCCGATCTGTGCCATGAAAATCATGGAGGCCAAGGTGGAAAAGGATCTCCGCAACGAGGTCAATCGCCGTGTCAACTGCGAGACTGCCAACGTGTTCAAGGCGGTGGATGCCGCCCAGGAACAGCTTGCCGCCATCCGCATTTTGGCAAAGGACGGATTGGACAAACTACCGCCAAAACTGGAGGAAACTGCCAAATTGCGCATAGAAAATCCAGAGGCCACCTTGGCAGAATTGGCAGAGTTGGTGGAACCACCTGTGTCCAAATCCGCCATCAACCATCGTATGCGTAAGATTTTGGCCATGGCCAAAATGATTAATAATTAGGTGGAAGTTTACAACATTGCACCACAGAATAGCATGGAACTTGTCGTTTTTCTTCTATGTTTTTCTTCTATTTTGGTCAATGGATTGTCTAAGATAGAGCCGTTCTTAATTATTCACGATTCATTAAAATAAGGAGGAGACGCTATGTCATTTGTTCACCTACATCTACATACGGAGTTTAGTCTCCTGGACGGTGCTTGTCGCATCAAGGGGTTGATGGAGCGGGTGAAAGCTGTGGGACAGGACACCGTGGCTATGACCGATCACGGCGTTATGTACGGCGCCATGGATTTCTACCGCGCCGCCAAAAAGGCCGGGGTCAAGCCTGTCATCGGTTGTGAGGTCTATGTGGCGCCCCGCACCCGCTTTGACCGTGTTCACGGCATTGACCGGGAGGCCTTCCATCTGGTGCTCCTCTGCATGAACGAAACCGGCTACCAAAACCTCAGCTACATGGTGTCCATGGGCTTTCTGGAGGGCTTCTACGGCAAACCCAGAGTGGATTTGGAACTGCTGAAACAGCACAACGAGGGCTTAATCTGCCTGTCTGCCTGTCTCGGTGGGCAAGTGCCCCAACTGCTCCTGATGGGGGACTACGAAGGTGCCAAGGCCAAGGCTTTGGAGTACAGCGAAATCTTCCCTGACCGCTATTATTTGGAGCTGCAAGACCACGGCATCGAAGGCCAGCCAGCCGTCAACCGGGACTTGCAACGGATTGCCAAGGAACTGAACCTACCTCTGGTGGTCACCAACGATGCCCACTATTTAAGCCGTGAGGACAGCCGTTTGCAGGACGTGCTCATGTGCATCCAAATGGGCAAAACCGTGGACGACCCCAACCGGATGAAATTTGAAACCGATGAATTTTACGTCAAAAGCCAGGCCGAGTTGGAAGAACTGTTCCCCAACGTGCCAGAGGCCTTTGAAAACACCCAAAAAATTGCAGATCGATGCAATTTGGAATTTGAATTTGGAAACTACCATCTCCCAGAATTCCACTTGCCTGCGGGCTACACCAACGTGTCCTACTTCCGTGAATTGTGCCTGGAGGGCTTCGCCAAGCGATACCCAGAGCCAACGGAAGCGGCCTCCAAACAACTGGAATACGAGATGATGATGATAGAAAAAATGGGCTACGTGGACTACTTCCTCATCGTGGCCGATTTTGTGGATTTCGCCCGGAAATCCAACATCCCTGTGGGGCCAGGTCGTGGCTCTGCTGCCGGTGCCATTGTCTCCTATTGCCTCTATATCACTGATATCGAGCCTATGGTCTACAGCCTGGTGTTTGAACGATTTTTGAACCCAGAACGGGTCAGTATGCCCGATATTGATATGGATTTCTGCCAAAATCGTCGATCCGAAGTCATCGAATACGTCATGGAAAAGTACGGCACCGACCACGTTGCCCAGATTGTCACCTTCGGCACCATGGCGGCGCGAGGTGCCATCCGAGATGTGGGCAGGGCCTTGGATTTCAGCTACGCCGAAACCGACCAGGTGGCAAAATTGGTGCCTACCACCCTCCACATCACCTTGGAAGAAGCACTGAAAGCCTCCAAGCCCCTGAAAGATTTGTACGACGGCGACGAGCGCATCAAAACCCTAATCGACACGGCAAAAGCCCTGGAGGGAATGCCCCGCAATACATCCACCCACGCTGCCGGGGTGGTCATCACCAAAAATCCGGTCTATGACTACGTCCCCCTGTCCAAAAATGATGAAACCATCGTCACCCAATACACCATGACAACCTTGGAAGAATTGGGACTTTTGAAGATGGACTTCTTGGGACTGCGGAACTTGACCGTCATAGACGATGCCGTCCAGGACATCCACAAAAGAGAGCCGAATTTCGACCTTTCTACGGCAGATCAGTATGATAAAGCAACCTTTGCCATGCTTTCTGAGGGGAAGACTGCCGGTGTGTTCCAACTGGAATCCGCGGGCATTACCGGGGTTTGTATCGGCATGAAGCCAGAGTCCATCGAAGATTTGACGGCCATTGTTGCTCTCTACCGCCCTGGTCCTATGGAGTCCATCCCCCGGTTTATCAAGTCTAAATTAAACCCTGCCTCCATCGTCTACAAGCATCCAAAGTTGGAAGAAATTCTCTCTGTTACCTACGGTTGCATCGTCTACCAGGAACAGGTCATCGAGATTTTTCGCCAACTGGGTGGCTATACCCTGGGACAGGCCGACAATATGCGTCGCGCCATCTCGAAAAAGAAGCAGGAAGTCATTGTTGCAGAGCGCCAGGGCTTCATCTACGGCGACCAAGAGCGGGGCATCGCAGGTGCCATCGCCGGCGGCGTTCCTGAAAAAATTGCCCAGGAAATCTACGATGAAATTCTGGACTTCGCCAACTATGCCTTCAACAAGGCCCACGCCGTCTCCTATGCCAAGGTGTCCTACGACACCGCCTATTTGAAATGCCACTACCCCAAGGAATACATGGCGGCATTGATGACCTCTGTGTTGGACAACGCGGTGAAAGTCTCCGGTTACATCGCCGCTTGCAAGGACATGGGCATCGCCGTGTTGCCCCCTGACATCAACGAGTCCGAGGACTTGTTCGCCGTCACTGACAAGGGCATTCGCTTCGGCCTTGCCGCCGTGAAAAACATCGGTCGCGGACTGGTGCGGGAGATGGTGGTGGAGCGGAAATCCGGTGGCCCCTTTGCCAACATTGAAGAACTCTGCCAACGG
>JAWXUJ010000160.1:0-4294 GCA_044432765.1 Eubacteriales bacterium
ACGAGGCCGCCCTTTTGGCAGCACGAAAAGACCGGAAGGTCATCATCATGCCCGACTTGGAGGAATCCATCATCAAGGTCATCGCTGGCCCTGAGAAGAAGAGCCGGGTGGTGTCAGAGCGGGAGCGCCGTCTCACCGCCATCCATGAGGCAGGCCATGCCGTGGTCATGCACCGGTTGGCAACCGCCGACCCAGTCCATCAAATCACCATCATTCCCCGAGGTGGCGCAGGTGGCATGACCATCAGTTTGCCTACCGAAGATAAATCCTTCGCCTCTCGCAACGAGATGTACGAGGACATTGTGGCCTTCTTAGGCGGGCGGGTTGCCGAGCAACTCCACCTGGACGACATCTCCACCGGTGCCTCCAACGACCTGCAACGTGCCACAGCACTGGCTCGCGATATGGTGGCCAAGTACGGCATGAGCGACGCGTTGGGCGCTGTGTCCTACGACGAAGGTGGGGAGATTTTCGTGGGCAACAACTACGAAAAACAAGTGGGCTACTCTCAACGAGTTGCCGGAGAAATCGACCACGAAGTGACGATTTTGATGAAAAAAGCCTACGAACACTGTACCAAAATCATCGAAGAGCATCATGACAAACTGGAACAAGTGGCGGCCTATCTACTGGAAAACGACCACATGAGTGGCAAAGATTTCGCCACCATGATGGACAGCAAACCTGTGGTAAAAGCGGACGTTCTCGAAGAACAGGAATAAAAAAATCACCCCATCCGTCGTGAGGATGGGGTGATTTTTTACATTTATAGGTTGCGAAACCGTTTCAAACTGGATAATTTGATCACAAATACGGACAAAATCACAGCTAGGGAGCCGGCGATGATGTACATATAGTTGATGCCCACCGAGTCGGCGAAGAGACTGCCACAGAGCAGACCCACCGGCATACCCAGACGCTTGCAACTTTGGGAGATGGCGAAGGTGCGTCCCAGATACTCTTGGGGGATGGCGATTTGGTAGATGGCCCGGGTGATGCCGTGGTAGAAGGGGATGGTCATACCGATGAAGAAGGACAGAACGGCGAAAATCTCATAGCCCTCCGGCGCCAACCAACCGCAGACGAAGATGCCCAGACCGTAGAGGAAAATGGAGCAGAACATTCCTTTTAGCTTGGACAATTTGCCGGCAACTCGTCCCAAAACCAGGGAGCCAAGGAGCGCGCCGGAGGAGAACAGGACTTCCACAATCCCCGATTGGACGGTGGAGCCACCGAAGTAAATCATAGTCATATGGGGGTAGAGACTGCCCACTGGTGAGTAGATCATGCTGTAGACCATGGCTAAAATCAGCAGGGGGATGATGCCCTCTTGGGTTTTCAGGTAGTTTAGCCCTAGTTTGGTGTCGGCGATGATGGAAATTTTTTCTGCGGGGCGGGGGGCGAAGACTTCCTTTGGGAACTTGATAAACAGGAGGATGGTGATGGCGAATGCGGCGCCAATGGTGTCCAATGCCATAATCCAAGACAGGTCCCACACACCATAGAGCATCAGTGCGATGCTTGGGCTGAGCAGTTGACAGATGGAGTCGAAGGCCTGGGAGTAGCCGGCATACTGCGCCAGGTTGTCCTTGGGGACGATTAAGGGCGTCAGTGCATGGGCGGCAGGCTCGTGGAAGGCGGTGCCCAGGGAGCGAAGCACCAAAATCACCATAATCAGCCAGATGGGCAAATCCCCGGTGAGAGCCACAGCGGCGAGCACCAGGCTGGTACAGGCCAGTCCCAGGTCAGCGCCGATGAGGATGCGTTTCTTTGCCACGCGGTCAATCAAAGGGCCTGTGAAAGAGCCTAGCAAGGCTTGGGGCATAAATCCCGCCAAGGTGGCGCAGGCCAACAGCAGGGCAGAGCCGGTGGTGGCGGTGATGTACCAAATGATCGCCATTTGGAGAATGGAGCTGGTCAAAAGGGAGACGGACTGTCCCATCCAAATAACCAAAATTTTGTGTTTCCAGTTGGACATGGTGTACCTCTTTGCAATTAGGAGTTATGAATTCGCGGAGGGGTTAGGGATGTAGGGCAGAGGCTTACTTCCTCATTTGGATTATTTGAAAAAGGGTTGTGCAATGCACAACCCTTTTGGTTTACTTTTGGACGCTTTTGAACTTGCTGTAAGCAACCACAATGCGACGGTTTGGTTCAGAACCGGTGGAATAGGTGGTCACATCGTCCACTTCTTGGAGAGCGGCATGAATCACGTGACGCTCGTAGGCGTTCATAGGTTCCAGGGTCACGTTTCTGCGGAATTTTACCACTTTAGCGGCGACCTTATTGGCGAGACGTTCCAGGGCTTCTTCTCTGCGACGGCGATAGCTTTCGGCGTCCACATTGATGCGGGCGCGTTTTTCTGCGCCACGGTTGACGGCGTAGTTTGCCAGGTGTTGGATGGCATCCAAGGTGTCGCCACGGTGACCGATGAGCATACCCAGGTTTTCGCCGACCAAATCGACCATATAGTTGTCGCCGTGCTTGTAAGCGTGGGGGACAGCGTCGCTACCCATGTGCTCCAGCAGGCCTTTGATAAAGGTTTCGATTTGTTCTTCCACGGAACCAACCTCCACAGGGGAGTACTCTTTCAGAGGGGCGGGGGTGGGAACGTGGGGGCGGTGTTCCTTCACAGGCTTTGGCTCAGTCTTTTTAGGCTCGGCCTTTTTGGGTGCGGGAGCTACAGGCTTTGGTTCTGCTTTGGGAGCAGAGGTTGCGGCCTTGGGCATGGGTTTTGGAGCGTTCTTGGGAACGTAGGCATTTTCGGGAGCCTTGGGGGCATCGGTGGTTGCCTTTGTCTTTGGTTTGGAGCGAGAGGCAGAGCCCAGAG
This sequence comes from Eubacteriales bacterium, assembly GCA_044432765.1. GTDB lineage: Bacteria > Bacillota > Clostridia > Oscillospirales > Oscillospiraceae > Avoscillospira_A. The sequence continues at coordinate 2,831 of JAWXUJ010000160.1, forward strand.
CTCCGGCAGGTGCCACCACAGTTTCATCTGCTTCGTAGGTCACTTTGACCTTGGCAGGGCTGGCACCGAAGCCCAGGAAGCCAGATTTTGGGGTTTCCAGAACTTCAACAGACACGCTGGTGCGATCCATTTTCAGTTCTTCTAATGCGCTAGAAACGGCAATGTCAATGGTTTTGCCTTCTTTGATGATAAATTTTTCCATTGTTACTTACTCCTTGTCTCTTAGGTTTCACTGGTGTCTTTGCCATAGCGGTCGGCGCGATAGCTACGACCACGGCAGTTGGGGCGGTCGGCGATGCCGGAGAAGTGCTTGTCCTGGTTTTCGGGGACGGCTTCTTGTTCGGCTCTCCATGCTTCCAGTTCTTCTGGAGACAGTTTTCTGTCGGGTGTGGGGACTTTGTTGGCCTTTTCTTTGGCGGCTAGCTTCTTTTTGCTGGTGTTGGGGTCCACGTAACCTTCGGGGTTCAGAGCGCGGCGACGGGCACGTTCTGCCTCTTTGGCAGCCTCGATAGCGGCTGCTTCGGCGGCTTTTTCGCGACGGACTTCGTCCTCTTGGTCGTAGAATTTACGGTAGTGGCGGGACAGGAAGAACTCTTGAATCACACCGATGATGGCTTGGGTAATCCAGTAGACGGACATACCAGCGGGCATTTGGAAACCAATCCAGATGGACATCAAAGGCATCATATACATCATGGTCTTCATGCTGGAAGCAGTGGCATCTTTGACTTGGTTGCCCTTGTCGTCGGTTGCCACGGAGTTGTTGAACTTTTGGGTAATCCAAGAGGTGAGCCAGTTGGAGCCACCAGAGACCATGGGGAATGCAAACAGACCCCAAGAGGCAGCAGAGGTAAAGGTCCAGAACTGCCAAGCGGGCACGGAGCCCATGTCCAATCCCAAGAAGGAGAAGTCAATGGTGGGAATGGCAACGTTTGCCAGCTCGGGGATGGCAGCTTGGATTTCGGGCAGGTATTGGGTGATATATTTGCAGGCGGCCATCTGCTGATAGTAGGAGGTGGCGCCCAGGTTTTGGGCTTCTGCAATGAGGGCGGTGATGATGTCAGCGTGGTCGGAGCTGAGGTGCATCATGTAGACCATTGGTTCCCGGATGACTTGGTACAGGGGAATCAAAATCAGCAGAGGGATAAACGACCAAAGGCAACCGCCGGTGGTGGAGACCCCTTCTTCTTTGTACAGTTTCATAACTTCGGCCTGATATTTGGCCTTGTCGTCGCCGTATTTGGCCTCTAAAGCCTTGGTCAGCGGTGCCATGCGGGACATTTTCATCATGCTCTTTTTGCTCTTCATAGAGACAGGGAGCAAAATCAGCTTGATGGCAACACCGAAGCAAATCAGGGCAAGGCCGTAGTTGCCGGTGAAGTTGTAGAGCATCTCCAGCATATAGCCGAAGGGTATTCTGATAATATCTACAATAGAATCCATAGTAGTTCCTTCCTTCTAAGG
>JAWXUJ010000161.1:0-4287 GCA_044432765.1 Eubacteriales bacterium
TTCATCTTTGGCATTTGGGTAGATTTTCTTCAGGTTCTTCAATGTTACAGTTGCCATACAGCATAACTTTAATCCCAGTGCCTCCGCAAGCTGAGATTTCGCGAATTGCAGTCAAGCAAAACGCATTACGACAGGTCTCCACACTGCCGCACCGCAAGTTTCAGCGGTTACCTCCTTCAAAATATGCAGATGTGCCATTAAGGAAGTGGAGTCGCACACCTGATTTGTAATATGCAAAATAGACAAAACCCATCCTGCATTGTTACTATAATATCACAAAACCGCCAAGAAGTACATGGACATTTTTGCCCAAATCCATGTATATTCTTGTGCACATTGCCTATCGGTTGAAGGTGGTGTGGTCGAAGGTAATGACGGCGTAATACGATTTTTCCTCTTTGGACAGTTGTTGATTGATGAATTCTGCCATTTCCCGCTTTTTGCTATCCATTTCGTAGGGCATCACCACATCGAAGACCAGGTTGGTGTGCCCCGGCCCCTGCACCATGCGGAAATCGTGGAGGGACAGGCGGGCATCGTAGTTATTCAAGTGACGGTGTACCAACACTTGGAGCCGGTTGCTCTCCTCGTTGTCCATGACCACCGGGTCATAGTGGATGACCAGATGGATATTGTGGCACTCCGCGAAGTGGCGTTCTAAATCGTCGATGATGTCGTGACATTCCAATGGATTTTCCCGGCTGTCCATCTCCACGTGGACGGTGGCGAACCGCCGGCCTGGGCCGTAGTCGTGCACCATCATATCATGGATGCCCAACACCTTGGGGTGCTCCAAAATATTCCCGGCAATGACCTGTTTCAGCTGGTCGGTGGGGGCTTCCCCCAGAAGAGGGTTGATGGTGTCCTTGGCAATGGTGACACCGCTCCAGATGATAAAGGCGGCGACCACCAGGCCAACGTAGCCATCCAAATGGAGGTGCGTCACATGGGTCACCACAGCGCAGACCAAAACGGCGCTGGTGGTGAGGACATCATTGCGACAGTCCACCGCCGTGGCCTTCAAGGTGCCGGAGTCAATTTTTTTGCCCAGGGTGTGATTGAACACTCCCAACCAGATTTTCACCAGAATGGAGGCCACCAAAATAATCAAGGTGAGCAAAGAGAAGGTCACATCCTCCGGATTCAAAATCCGTCCAACGGAGGTCTGTGCCAGCTCCACACCGATGACCAAAATCATCCCTGCCACAATCAGCCCCGCAACGTATTCCATCCGGGCATGACCGTAGGGATGATCGGCATCCGCCGGCTTTTCTGCCAACTTAAAGCCCACCAGCGTGACGATGGATGCGGCGGCATCGGACAGGTTGTTGATGGCATCGGCGATGATGGCAACGCTCCCCGACCAAATACCGATGAGCAATTTCCCGCAGAACAGGAGAAAATTGCACACAATGCCCACCATTCCCGCCAACTTTCCATAGGCTCCACGAACGCCAATATCCTCCACCTGTTGGTGATTCCCCACGAATTTTCCCACCAAATAATTTATCATAAATATCTCCATTTTCTATGTAAGTTAGGCAAAACCAACTATTTTTATAACAAAATTATTCCAAATCTTGTTTCTCCATTCTACCCCATCTCCAGGGAAAAAGCAAGAGAAAGTTGACACATTGACAAACGACAACTTTAATGGTAAAATAATTTTAATTATATTATATTAGGAGGATTCCCCCTATGAATTACGCGCTTTTAACCGATGCCAACGGCGATATCTATCCTGAGTTGGCTGAAAAAATGGGCATTGAAGTGGTGCCCATGGCCTTTAGCTTGGACGGACAGGACTACTTAAACTACATCGACAATCGGGAAATGTCCCCCAAAGACTTCTATGCCGCTTTGCGCCAAGAGAAAAAAGTGACCACTTCTGCCATCAACCCCGCCCAATGGGCCGACTATATGCGCCCCATCTTGGAAGCAGACAAAGACTTGCTGGTGGTGGCCTTCTCTTCTGGTCTTAGCACCACCTACAACTCCGCAGTCATTGCCAGCATGGATTTGCAAGAGGAATTCCCCACCCGCCAAATTCTGGTGGTGGACTCCCTGTGTGCCGCCATGGGCGAAGGCCTATTCACCTACATGGTCTGGGAAAAAATCCAGTCTGGTGCCACTTTAAAAGAGGCCTATGACTATGCCGAGGAGACAAAGCTCCACATCATCCACTGGTTCACTGTGGACGACCTCCAATTCCTGAAACGTGGTGGTCGCATCTCTGGCGCCGCCGCCGCAGTGGGTACCATGCTCAGCGTCAAGCCCATTCTCCGTGTCACCAACGAAGGCAAACTGACCTCCCACAGCAAAGCCCGTGGCAGAAAAGCCTCACTCAATGCCCTGGTGGCCAAAATGGAGGAATCCGCCATCGACCCAACCAAACACGTTGCCTACATCAGCCATGGTGACTGCTTGGAGGATGCCCTCTACGTCAAAGAACAAATCATGACCAGTCTAGGCGTTCCCGATGTGTTCCTGAACTACGTCGGCCCTCCTGTTGGCTGTCACGCTGGCCCCGGCACCTTGGCTCTTGGCTTCTACGGAAAAGAGCGTTGATTTTATGAACATTACAGTACATACGCCATCTGGCGTGGCGGTTTTCTCCCCAGACCAGCCAGTGTTGCTGTCGGATTTACTATCTCTGCACCAAGTTCCCCTTGCCATGCCCTGTGGCGGTCGTGGCAAGTGCAAAAAATGCCGCGTGGTGGCCACAGGCGACCTGTCCCCCATGGGAGATTTAGAGCGCGCCGCCCTCACCGCCGAGGAAATCGCCGGTGACGTGCGACTGGCCTGCCTGGTCACGGTTTTGGGCGATGCCACCGTCACCGTCGGTGCCACAGCAAAGACCCACGTGCTTCTCTCCGGCAACCTGCCGCCCTTCCCCCACAATCCCATTGGCAAGCTCTACGGCTTTGCCGTGGACATCGGCACCACCACCCTTGCCGCCTACCTGTACCACCTACCCTCCGGCACCCAGTTGGCAACGGCAAGTATGTTAAACCCCCAAGCCACCTTCGGCGCAGACGTCATCTCTCGCCTGCAAAAATCTCACGAAGGCCAGTCGGCTGTCATTGCCGCCTCCATTCGCCAAGCTTTGGGCAAATTGGTGGTGGAGCTGTGCCAATCAGCCTCCATCTGCCAGGCGGAAATTGACAGTGGTGCCATCACCGGCAACACCGCCATGCTCTACCTACTGACAGAGCAACCGGCGGACAGCCTCATCGCCGTCCCCTTCCTGCCCGACCGATACTTTGGTGAGTTCGTCACCCCCTCCAGCCTGGATTTGGACTTGGACGGCTGTGAATCCATCTACTTAACCCGCGCCATGGCGGCCTATGTAGGCGGGGATATCACCTCCTCCTCCATGGCAGCAGAGCTTCACAAAAAAGCCCCCGGAGATGCTCCATGCCTTCTCTGCGACATCGGCACCAACGGCGAAATGGTGCTGTTTTCCCATGGAAAATACTTCAGCTGTTCCACCGCCGCCGGCCCCACCTTTGAGGGCGCAGGCATCCACATGGGCATGACCGCCAAGGCCGGCGCCATCTCCAAAATCGCCGTTGAAGATGGCAAATTCGTCTACAACATCATCGGTGACGTAGAGGCCACTGGCATCTGCGGCACCGGCATCATCGACGGTGTTGCCGCCCTGCTCACTTTGGGCGTTGTGGACATGACCGGTCGCATGGTCACAGAAGGCCACGGTTTTGTAGAGGCCATCACCACTGTCAACGACCAGCCGGCCTTTATGCTCCCCGGCACCCAAGTGATCGTCACCCAGGCCGACGTGCGGAACGTCCAAATGGCGAAAGCCGCCGTCTGCGCCGGTATGTTGGCACTGCTCCACGTGAGCAACCTGGATGGTCAGGCCATCGAGCTGATCATCGCCGGCGGTTTCGGCAGTTTCATCGACCCTGTGTCCGCAGAACGAATTGGCTTAATTCCAAAGGGCTTCGCCGTCCGGGCTCGTGCCATCGGCAATGCCGCCGGTGCCGGTGCCTGTATGGCCCTCCTCAGCCGGGACATTTTGGACGAATCCGAAGCCTACTCCAAAACCGTAACCACCCTAGAACTGTCCACCGATCCCTGCTTTATGCAGGAATACGTGAAAAATATGATGTTTATATAGAAACCTGCTAAGAAAAGTCAAGGACAAATTTTAGCAGGTAATAAAAAACATTCTTCTATTTAGGCATAGCAAAGCAGACCACCGAGAAACCGCTGGCCTGAGAAATCAGAGTAGTTCTAGCTTGCGTAAACCTCGTTTACACGAGC
>JAWXUJ010000162.1:0-4227 GCA_044432765.1 Eubacteriales bacterium
ACGGCGGCGCAACTGCCGGAGGGGATGGACTGGTTCACGGTCAAAATATTGGCGCCATTTGTGGCGAAAATATTCATGATTTGTGATAAAATACCGGCTTTATCCAATAAAGTTAGCTGAAATGTGATGATTCTGCCAGCCATCAGATTTTGGAATGGGGAGATACAATCCCGATATTTGTAGAAGGCACTGCGGCTGATGTCCACGGCGGTTGTGGCGTCGTAGACCGTTTCTGCTTCGCCGACCTCCAACATTCGCTTGGCCTCAGCGACACGCAAAAATACGTCCGGCAAGGCACTTGCTTCGATGATATAGTATTTGGGCTTGTCCACGTAGGCACCTCCTGTGTCTTTGAGTGGTGTGCATTTGTTCTTCACACGTGTATTTTACCACATTTTTTGCCAAAAAGCAAGGCGATATTTTGCACAAATATCACAAATTTTCAGAAAAGAGGTGGCGGCGGTGGATTGGAAAAATCGAGCCAGCCAAATTGGGACGGCTGTGGCAATTACGGTGGGGCTTTGGCTGACCGTTGGGTACATATTGCCCATTTTGATGCCTTTTTTGGTGGCACTTTTGGTGGCAAAAATCGCCCAATCACCGGTTTTTGCTCTGGTGGAACGGGTGAAAATGCCTAAAGTTATGGCCTCTTTTTTGGTGGTTTCTGCCATAATTTTCGGCCTGGTTTTGGGAGTTTACGGCCTTGGACGGCTCCTTTGGGGAGAACTTTCCCGATTCACCCAGGCCATCCCCGACCTGCTCCAGACTTTGGCACCCCCCATGGCGCGATTGGAAGTTTGGCTCCTGACCTGGGCAGAGGACGCGCCGGTGGCGCTCCAAACCGCCATCGAAACCGCCATTTCCGGCTTCTTCGAGGGCGGTTCCATGGTGGCGAAATCAGCCTATGAATGGCTGTTTTCCCTGGTGACATCGGCGCTGTCCACCCTGCCACAAGGGGTGCTGTTCGCCGTTACCGCGCTGGTTGCCAGTTTTATGATTGCTGGGGATTATGACGGAATTCTCAGTGGTATTCGCAGATTTATACCGGTTTCTTGGCGTAAAAAGTTAGAGGTTATGGGCATCTGTTGCCGGGAAACCCTGCTGTCCTGGCTTCGTGCCCAGGGGAAATTGTTGGCGGTGACCTTTGCCCTCATGGCGGTGGGACTGCTGATTGTCGGGGCGGATTTTTGGTTTTTGATGGCACTGGTCATCGCCGTCGTGGATGCGTTGCCTCTGTTTGGCGCGGGGGCGATTATGGTGCCTTGGGCGGTGGTGTCCCTGGTGCAGGGGGACACGTTTTTGGCGGTGGGATTGGCGGTGCTTTTCGCCGTGGGTTACTTCGTCCGGGCAAATTTGGAGCCCCGATTCGTGGGGCAACAGATGGGGCTCCACCCTCTGGTCAGTTTGGCGGCTCTTTACGGCGGATTTCGACTTTTCGGCATCGCCGGAATGTTCCTCTGCCCTTTCGGCGCAGTGCTGGTGAAACAGTTGACGGTGAAGCGGTGATACGATATAATATAGTTAGGAATTAGGAATTTGCGGAGCGGTTAGGAGATAGGAATTTTGCGGTTAGAATTGTGTGCAAAAAGGTCTGGGAAGTTGCGGGGCTTTTTGCGTAATGAATTGAATTTGTCCGCCGGATTGGTGTCGCGGCTGAAGGACACAGGGGACATCACCGTCAATGGCACCTTTGTGTTCACCGACTTTGCCGTGGAAGTGGGCGATGTCATTTCTGTGGAAATTGTGGAGGAATACCCAGATTTTCCACCAGAATCCATGGATTTGACCATATTATATGAGGATTCTTCCATCATAGCCCTGGACAAGCCACCGGGGATGTTGATGCACCCCACCGCCAATCGGCACATCGGCACCCTGGCAAACGGCCTGTTGGGGTACTACATAAAAACAGGCCAAAAGTGTGGGATTCATCCCATAAGTCGCCTGGATCGCGATACGTTTGGGGTGGTTTTGTTCGCAAAAAACGGACACATCCACCACCGTTTTCAAGGGAATATTCAGAAAATCTACCACGGTCTGGTCTGGGGCGCACCCCTGGTAGATGGGGGTGTCATCGACCTGGGAATCGGGCGAAAAGCGGGAAGTTTGTTCCGTTTTCTGGACAAAAACGGCAAAAATGCAGTGACAAAGTATCGTGTTTTACAGCGAGGCCAATGGACAAGCCTGTTGGAATTGGTGCCTGTCACAGGTCGCACCCATCAGCTACGGCTTCATTGCAAAGCTCTGGGGCACCCCTTGGTGGGCGAACCATTTTACTCCTGGTTTCCCCGAAAAAAGGGGGAATATCAGCAGTTGTTGGCGCAAAAAATCCTGTTTACCCATCCAATCACAGGCGAACAGATGGAGATTGCGTCTCGCCTCTCCCTCTGGCAGAGGCGCCCAGAAGGGGCGGAGCGGGTCTTCCGTGAAAACGAAGGCACAGTACGCTTTTGAGGGTGCGCTACCCTCTCCGTCATCTGCGGATGACACCTCCCAAAAGGGGGAGGCAAGGCTGTTCTTTTGTAGGTGCGATGGAAGATTGCCTTCGCCTCACCGTAACTTTTTTGGGAAAAAGGTTGCGAAATCGAAAAAATTGCGGTATAATATATGTGTAAAAAAGCGGCGCAGCCGTGAATAAATTTGGAGGAATTATCATGTTTGAAAATCTGGTTGAAATTCTGAAAGCCAACCCCCGCAAAATCGTGTTCACCGAGGGTCATGACCCCCGCATCCAAGAGGCTGCTGCCCGCCTGCACAAGGACGGTTTCCTGGCCCCCATCCTGATCGGCTCCGACGAAGCCATCGCTGAAACCGCCGCAAAGGGTGGCTTTGCCATCGAAGGCATCGAAAAAATCGACCCCGCTACCTACGCTGACATGGACAACATGGTGGAAACCATGGTCGCCCTCCGCAAGGGCAAAATGTCCGCCGAGGACTGCAAGGCCGCCTTGCTCAAGGGTAACTATTTCGGCACCATGCTGGTGAAAATGGGCTACGCCCAAGCACTGCTGGGTGGCGCAACCTACTCCACCGCCGACACCGTTCGTCCCGCCCTGCAACTGGTGAAAACCAAGCCCGGCGCACACCTGGTCAGCTCCTGCTTCATCATGGCAAAGGGCGACGAAATGTTGGCAATGGGCGACTGCGCCATCAACATTTCCTACGAAGATTCCGTGGACAAAGAAGGCAACGTCACCCTGACCGCCGCCTCCAAATTGGCAGAAGTCGGCGTGGAAACCGCCCGCACCGCCAAGACCTTCGGCATTGACCCCAAGGTGGCATTCCTGTCCTACTCCACCAAAGGCTCCGGCAAGGGCCCTGGCGTGACCTTGGCAAAGGATGCTTGCGAAGCCGCAAAAGTGCTGGCTCCTGAGTTCGACATGGATGGCGAAATGCAGTTCGACGCCGCTGTCTCCCCTGTGGTCGGTCAACTGAAGTTCCCCGGCTCCAAGGTCGCAGGCTATGCCAACACCTTCATCTTCCCCGAAATCCAATCCGGCAACATCGGCTACAAAATCGCCCAACGTCTCGGTGGATACGCAGCCTACGGCCCCATTCTCCAAGGCCTCAACGCTCCCATCAACGACCTGTCCCGCGGTTGCGATGCTGAGGAAGTCTACACCATGGCAATCATCACCGCCGCAATGGCCTAATTTTATAAAAACGGGCAGGGCTCTACCCTGCCCGCACAACCTGAAATCTCCACCATTTATCGTAAATGGTGGAGATTTTGGCATAATGTTCCAGGCGGTGGCATATGCTTTATAAACACGTTTGGAGAGGAGACATTGCCATGGCTTATCGCGCAGAGGAAAAAATCGTCCCGACCTTGCCACACAACTTGTCCCTGGAGGGGCGCAGTCGGTTGAAATTGGAGGGCATCACCGCCGTGCCACGGTTCGACGACACCACCGTGGTGCTGGAGACCAGCCAGGGGGCGCTGGTCATCCATGGCGCGGATTTGCATCTGGGATTGCTCTCCCTGGACAATGGAAAAGTGGCGGTGGACGGCACCATCCGCGCCATGGTCTACCAGGACGGCGCAGTCTCGGGCGGGTTTTTCCGTCGGCTTTTGGGCTGATGGAACATCCAATTTTTCGCCACCTGTCCCAGTGTGGATGCGCCTTGGGACTGGGGCTTGGACTGGCGCTTTGGTACGATATTTTGCGGACTTGGCGGCGACTTTGCCCCCGGATTGGGTGGGTTTGCGACCTGGTGTTCGGCTTG
>JAWXUJ010000163.1:0-4223 GCA_044432765.1 Eubacteriales bacterium
GGTTACGAAGTGAATTCCCTGCTGAAAACCATCATCCAAACCGTGATCATCGTCGGCGTGATTATGTTCTTCGCATACAAATTCAGTATGTACAAAGGCATCCCCACCGCATTGATCTGGGTCGGCCTGGTCATTGGCATCTATGGCTATATCACTGCTAAGACCACCACTGGTCGTCATTTCTACGCCGTTGGCGGCAACGAAAAGGCAACCCGTCTGTCTGGCATCAACACCAACCGCGTCTATTTCATCGCCTACACCAACATGGGTTTCCTGGCTGCACTGGCTGGTATTTTGACTGTGGCTCGCATGATGTCCGCACAACCTACCTATGGTGACGGCTATGAAATGGATGCCATCGGCTCCTGCTTCATCGGCGGTGCATCCGCTTACGGCGGTGTTGGCACTGTGACTGGCGTTATCATCGGCGCACTGCTCATGGGCGTTATCAACCTGGGTATGTCCATCATGGGCGTTGACCAAAACCTGCAAAAAGTGGTTAAAGGTCTGGTTCTGCTGGCAGCCGTCATCTTCGACGTTGTTTCCAAGCGTCAAAAATCCTAATTCGAGGTAGAATGCTATGAAAATTCAAAGCGTTTTCGACCAATCCTTCGCAAAATACGGTCAAATCCTGGGTGGATTTGACGTGCAACCCATCATGGACACCTTGACGGCAGAGACCCCTCTGCCTGACGGTGTGGGCTATGTCCCCTCCGAACCAGCCCTGGAAAAACTGGCTGTGAAGGAACAAATTTCCAACAACTGCTACGGTGGTATGCCAGTCCAACTGGGCTGGTGCAACGGTCACAACACCACCATGAACTGCCTGGAATACCACCGAGACAGCGAGCTGAACCTGGGTGCCGATGACTTCATCATGCTCATCGCAAAGCAAGACTGCATCGTGAACGGCAAGTTGGATTCCGCCGATGTGGAAGCATTCTTCTGTCCCGCCGGCACATTGGTGGAAGTGTACGCCACCACCCTGCACTACGCCCCCTGCTCCGCAAAGAAGGGCGCAGGATTCCAAGTTCTGATTGCGCTGCCTTTGGGCACCAACACCGACAAGCCTGAAATTCAGGTCTTCGGTGGTGACGATGCCCGCCTGTGGGCACGAAACAAATGGCTGTTGGCTCACCCTGATACCTCCGAAGCTGCCGCTGGCGCTTACGTTGGCATTACCGGTTCCAATATTGACATCGCTGACTTGATTTAAAAAGGAGAAATTTATCATGTTTCAAAACATTCCTGACGTAAAACTGGGCATTATTGCCGTTTCTCGTGGCTGTTTCCCCGATAGCCTGGCCATCGCTCGCCGCGAAGCCATCGTCAAAGCATACGGCCCCGGCTTGTATGAATGTCCTGTTCTGGTCGGCACCGAAACCGATGCCCAAGCTGCTATGAACGACATCAAGGCACAAGGCATCAATGCTCTGGTGGTTTTCCTGGGCAACTTCGGCCCTGAAACTCCTGAGTCCATGTTGGGTGAATGGTTCAACGGCCCCACCATGTACGTGGCAGCCGCTGAAGGCGACGGCGACCTGATTGACGGTCGTGGCGACGCATACTGCGGTATGCTGAACTGCAGCTACAACCTGGGTCTTCGCAAAACTGTGGCCTACATCCCTGAATATCCCGTTGGCACCGCCGATGAAGTTGCAGAAATGATTGGCAAATTCGCTCCTATGGCTCGCGCCATCGTGGGCATGAAGAAGCTGAAAATCATCACCTTCGGCCCTCGCCCCAACGATTTCTTGGCCTGCAATGGCCCCATCAAGCCTTTGTACGATCTGGGTGTTGGCATCGAAGAAAACAGCGAATTGGACTTGCTGGTTGCCTACAACAAGCACAAAGATGACCCCCGCATCCCCGCCGTCCTGGCTGAAATGCAAGCTGAAATCGGTGAAAGCAAATACTCTGGCGTCCTGCCCCGTCTGGCTCAATACGAACTCACCTTGATGGACTGGATTGAAGAACACAAGGGTTGCTATGAATACGTGGCCTTTGCCAATAAGTGCTGGCCTGCATTCCAAACCGAGTTCGGCTTCGTGCCTTGCTACGTCAATGCCCGCCTGACCGGTCGCGGTATTCCCGTGTCCTGCGAAGTGGACATCTACGGCGCTCTGTCCGAATACATTGGCGCTTGCGTCACCGAAGCACCTGTCACCCTGCTGGACATCAACAACTCCGTCCCTGCCTCCATCTTCGACAAGGGCATCAAGGGCAAGTACGACTTCCGTATCGGCGAAACCTTCATGGGCTTCCACTGTGGCAACACCTGCCCCTCCATGCTGAAAAACCCACACATGGGCTATCAACTGATCATGAAGCGCGACCTGGAACCACTGGAAGAACCAAACATCTCCCGCGGTACCATGGAAGGCGACCTGAAGGCTGGCGAAGTCACCATCTTCCGTCTCCAAGCCTCCGCTGATACTACCTTGAAGGCCTACATCGCAGAGGGCGCTGTCTTGGATGTGCCTTGCGAATCCTTCGGCTCCATCGGCATCATCGCCATCCCCGAAATGGAACGCTTCTATCGCCACGTCCTAATTCAAAAGGAATATCCTCACCACGCCGCTTTGGCAAACGGCAAACACGGCGCTGCCATCTTCGAAATCATGAAGTATCTGGGCATCGCCGACATCTCCTACAACCAACCAAAATCCCTGCCATACCCCTCTGAAAACCCATTTGCATAAGTTTTGGGGTTAAATTGCACCAAAAAGGGTGGCCCCAACGGGTCACCCTTTATTCATTTTTAGTGGAGGAATATACATGATTCAGAAACCCTTCGGACAACTTCCAAACGGGAAAGAGGTCACAGCCTACACCATTTCCCATGAAAATGGCACATCCATGACCGTACTGGATTACGGTTGCACCATCCAAGCTCTGGAAATCCCCGACAAGAACGGCAACCCAGTGGATGTGGTTTTGGGCTACGACGATGCCACCGGCTATTGGAATGGGAAGTGCTTTTTCGGTGCCACCATTGGTCGCTACGGTAATCGGATTGGCAAGGGGAAATTCACTCTGACCGGTGTGGAATATCAATTAAACTGCAACGATGGCGAAAATACCCTCCACGGTGGCCCTATGGGATTTGACAGACAAATTTGGGCACTTATCGACCATTCTGACGAAAAATTGACCTTTTTCCGCATTTCTCCAGATGGTGAAGAGGGATATCCCGGTGGCCTCGGTGTTACCATCACCATGACTTTGACCACCGCTGGCAAGCTGACCATCGCCTACGATGCCCTGTCCGACAAGGACACTGTCCTCAGCCTGACCAACCACACCTACTTCAATTTGAATGGCGACGGCTCCGCCATGGAGCAAGTTTTACAGCTTCACGGCGACCAAATTACCGAAGGCGACGCAGGTTGCCTGCCCACCGGTAAATTCCTGGACGTAGCCGGCACCCCTTTCGATTTCCGCACCCCAAAACCCATCGGACAAGACATCGATGTGGAGTGGGAACAGACCAAATTAGCAGGCGGTTACGACCATAATGTGGTACTTTCCAGCCAAGAAACCCTGAAATTCGCCGCGAAACTGACCGGATTAGACACTGGAATCACCATGACCACGGAAACCACCGAGCCTGGTATGCAGTTCTACAGTGGCAACTTCATCAGCGAACACATGGGCAAAAAGAGCAAACTTGCCACCCGCCGGAGCGCCATCTGTCTGGAAACACAAAAATTCCCAGATAGCCCCAACAACCCCCACTTCCCCTCCTCCGTCCTGAAAGCGGGCGAAGCATACCACAGTGAAACCATATACACTTTTTCTGTATAATCTTGTATAAAAGGAGAATTTTATGTTCTATTTAGGCATTGACCTGGGCACATCCTCTGTGAAAATGGTGCTCATTGACGAAACTGGCCACATCCTCAACACCGTCAGCGGTGACTACCCCCTGTCCTTCCCCAAAACAGGCTGGTCTGAGCAAGCCCCCGAGGATTGGTGGGCACAAACCAAGACCTGCGTGGCAAAAGTTCTGGAAGGCTACGATAAAACCCAGCTGGCTGGCATCAGCTTTGGCGGGCAAATGCACGGCTTGGTCATCCTGGACGAGGCAGACAACGTAATCCGCCCCGCCATCCTGTGGAATGACGGTCGCACCACCGCCCAAACCGATTACCTGAACCACACCATCGGCATGGACAAATTGGCAAAATACACCGCAAACATCGCGTTCGCCGGCTTCACCG
>JAWXUJ010000164.1:0-4102 GCA_044432765.1 Eubacteriales bacterium
GCCACCGATGCCGGCGGTCTGATTTGCAAGGAGTTGGGTTTGGAGCCATCCGAAATCCTGTACTTCGGTGACGGCGACACTGACATGGAATTCGGCTCTAAAAGTGGATTCTACACCGTAGGGTGCACCTGGGGCTATCGCCCTGCCGAAGTCCTAAAAGAATGCGGTGCTCATAAACTGGTGGACACCGCTGAGGAATTGTTGGAAATTTTAGGTTTATAAACAAAAAAACAGATGCAAATTGCATCTGTTTTTTATACGACTAAGCCTATAAGCCGGGTTCTGTTTAAACAGCCATCTATCTAGGCGCACTGTTGCCAGGGCGCTCAAGCCACCTATTCGAGAACTACCGAGCAAGCTACGTTCTCTCTGCGGTGTTGCTCCGGATAGAGTTTACAGCGATGGGCACTTCCGAGCCATCGGGCAGGCTCTTACCTCTGCCTTTCCACCCTTACTGGAATCGCAAGGGATTCCAGCGGTTTATCTCTGTTGCACTTTTCCTGAAGTCGCCTTCGGCGGGCGTTACCCGTTATCCTTGCTCTATGGAGCCCGGACTTTCCTCACATGGAGCCTTTCGGCTGTCATGCGTGGCTGTCCAGCTTAGTCGCTCCTCTATTCTATACTATTTCAAAGAAAAAGTCAAATGACTTGCAAAAAAAGAAAAAATTTCGTATAATGGTATGAGATAATAGGGGAGAAGTGAATGTATATGAATTTAGACACTTATTTCAATGATTTACAGGGCAAACAGGTTTTAGTGCTTGGCTTAGGGGTCAGCAACCGGCCTTTGGTTCATTTGCTCTTACAATATGGCATCTTCGTCACAGGCTGTGACCGGACAAATCGAGAAAAATTGGACGAGGAAATCCTTCAGTTTGAGGCCCGCGGTTTGAAATTGAAATTAGGGGAATCCTATATGGATGACCTACAGGGTGATGTGGTGTTTCGCACACCTGGTATCCACCCGCTACACCCTTCCATTGTGTCGCTGAAAAACAGTGGCGCTACCATCACTTCAGAGATGGAGGCCTTCTTCGCCGTATGCCCTTGTACCATGATTGCAGTCACTGGCTCCGATGGCAAAACCACCACCACCACCTTGATTGCAGAAATGCTGAAACAGGCAGGACGCACCACCTGGGTGGGTGGCAACATCGGCGCGCCACTGCTTCCGCGAGTGGCAGAGATGAAGCCAGAGGATGTGGCGGTGGTGGAGCTTAGCTCCTTCCAACTGCTCCATATGACCACCTCGCCCCACGTGGCGGTGATGACCAACCTGGCACCCAACCACCTGGATGTCCACAAAAGCATGGAGGAATACGTGGAGGCCAAAGAGGAAATCTATCTCCATCAAACCGCCGAGGATGTGTTCATCACCAACTGTGACAATGACACCACCAAGGAGTTTTTCGTCAAAGCCAAAGGCAAAACCATGGGATTCTCCCGGAAAATTCGCCCAGAGTCCGGGGTCTACCTGGAAGATGGCGCGGTCTATGCCACCGATGGCACGGAAATTTTGAAGCAATCCGACATTTTCCTGCCGGGTATTCACAACGTTGAAAACTACATGGCGGCAATTTGCGCGGTGGAGGGGTTGGTGTCCAAGGCGGACATCGTCCACGTCGCCAAGCACTTCGGCGGTGTGGAGCATCGCATTGAACTGGTGCGAGTGAAAGACGGTGTTCGATACTACAACGACTCCATCGCCTCCAGTCCATCTCGGACGCTGGCAGGACTGCGCAGTTTTGACCAGAAAATCATCCTCATTGCCGGTGGTTACGATAAGCACATTCCCTACGATGTTCTGGGGCCAGAAATCGTGGAACACGTGAAAACACTGGTGCTCACAGGCGCCACCGCGCCTCTGATCAAGGAGGCCGTCCTAAAGGCCGAGGGCTACGCCCCTGGCAAGCTGGAAATCCTGGAAATCGGCGAATTCTATGACAGCATCCGCACAGCCAGCTCTGTTGCAACCGATGGTGACGTGGTCATGCTGTCCCCAGCCAGTGCCTCTTTCGACTTGTTTCGGAACTTTATGATCCGTGGGCAGGCATTCAAAAAAACAGTAATGGAGTTGTGATTTATGGGTATTTTTCAACGGATTCTCAAACAAAAACGTTCCAAAACTTCGGCTATCATCGTGGCGGCAGGCTCTGCCACCCGGATGAATGGCATCGACAAGGCTATGGCCACCATCAATGGCAAGCCAGTGCTGTTCCGCACCATTTGGGAGTTTGCCATCAACGATATGATTGATGAAATCATTGTGGTCACCCGGCCAGATTTGGTGGATACAGTGGAACATTGGAAAAAAATCTCCGAACTGGGGAAATTAAAAACAGTGGTAACAGGTGGTGCAGACCGGGCAGAATCGGTGATGCGAGGCATGGCACAGGTGCACAAATCTATGGATTTGGTGGCAGTCCATGACGGCGCTCGCCCCCTGGTTTCCCAGGAAATCATCACCAAAACCGTCTGCAAAGCCGCGGAAACCGGTGCTAGCGCCCCTGCCATCGGGGTGAAGGACACCTTGAAGGTGGTGGAACAAAACCTGATTACCAGTACTCCAAATCGGGACAGGCTCCGCGCCGTCCAAACACCACAGATTTTCGATAAGGACCTGCTGGCGGGCGGTCTTTACAAGGCCAAAACCGAGGGCATTTCCATCACCGACGACTGCTCCGCCGTGGAGTTGATCGGTATGAAGGTATACTTGACCGAGGGGAGTGAAGAAAACATCAAAATCACCACCCCATTGGATTTGAAATTGGCAAAGCTGATTCTGGAAGGGAGAACAGAGGTATGAGAATTGGACATGGATACGACGTACATCGTTTGGTGTTCGGTAGAAAATTGATTTTAGGTGGGGTGAACGTCCCTTTTGGTAAGGGCTTGGACGGTCACTCTGATGCAGATGTCCTGATTCATGCTGTGATGGATGCCCTCATCGGCGCGGCCTGTTTGGGGGATCTCGGCAAGCTGTTTCCCGACAATGACCCCCAGTACAAGAATATTTCCAGCGTGATTCTTCTGGAAAAGGTGGGGGCAGAATTGAAGAAAGCGGGCTATGCAATCGAAAACATCGATGTCACCGTAGTTGCGCAAAAGCCAAAGCTGGCGGCTTTTATTCCTGAAATGGTGACCAACATTGAAAAAACCTTGGGTCTGCCCATGGGAGCGGTCAATGTGAAGGCCACCACCGAAGAAGGCCTTGGCTTCACAGGTAGTGGAGAAGGCATCGCTGCCCATGCTGTTTGCCTGCTTGTCTAGGGAACGTGGCAAGGGTAGAACGCGATATCTTACGAACATATAAAAACCCCCGATTTGCAATGCAAATCGGGGGTTTTGTGAATTGGATTAGACCTTCTTGCTGTGGATGCCCTTGAGGACAAACATGGTGGCGATGGTCAAAACGATGCCGATTGGCAGAACAATCAGAGCGTTTTGGATAAAGCCAGCCAGGATGAAGCAGACGAAGGAGATGCCGCTGACGGTGAGCACATAAGGAAGTTGGGTAGAAACGTGGTTGATGTGGTCGCATTGTGCGCCGGCGGAAGCCATGATAGTGGTATCGGAGATGGGGGAGCAGTGGTCACCAGCAACGGCGCCAGCCAAAACGGCAGAGATGCCGATGATGTACAGCTCGGAAGCAGGGGGGAAGATGCCAGTGATAATGGGAATCAGGATGCCGAAGGTACCCCAAGAGGTGCCAGTGGAGAATGCCAAGAAGATGGACACCACAAAGATGATGGCGGGCAGGAAGTTTGCCAGACCAGTTGCGGAGTTTTCCATCAGACCAGCAACGTAGACGTCAGCGCCCAACAGGCCAGTGATGTTCTTCAAGGTGATGGCGCAGGTGAGAATCAGGATGGCAGGAACCATGGCGTTGAAGCCCTTGGTGGTGCAGGCCATGGCGGTTTTCAGAGTCATCAAACGGCGACCCAGGAAGTAGATGATGGTGATGACCAGAGCGATGAGAGCACCCCAAGGCAGGCCAACAGAAGCATCGGTATCGCCAAATGCGGTGATGAAGTCGGAACCATCGTGGATGCCGCCAACATAGACCATGCCGTAGATGCACAGGCCGATGAGCAGGATGATG
>JAWXUJ010000165.1:0-4075 GCA_044432765.1 Eubacteriales bacterium
CACCCTTTCTACACCGGCAAGCAAAAGCTGGTTGACACTGGTGGACGTGTGGACCGTTTCAACAGAAAATTTGGCCTCAAGTAAGCCGCAAAGCCTGCACCTTTATTTGGTGCGGGCTTTTTTATTTAATTAACAATGAACAATTACCGCCTGTGGGCGGGAAGTGAAATTTCAAAATGAAGCGTGTGTTTTATGTGTTACAAACTATCATTGTCATTGCAAATGGTGTAGAGTTGCATGGCGCGCCTTAATTGTTAATCGTTAATTGTTAATCGTTAATCGAAACGGGGTTTTTATGGACAATCAACAACGAAAAATTGACAAAGCTGTCCTGGTGGGGCTGAATGCGGATGTGTTCACCAAGGACGAAACTGCCACGGAGGAATCCATGGCAGAGCTGGAAGCACTGTTGGAAACGGCGGGGGGTACCTGTACCGCTATGGTTATGCAAAACCGCCATGCACCTGACTCCCACAGCTTCATCGGTGAGGGCAAGGTGGAGGAAGTCCGCCAACTTTTGGAGACTTCCGAGGCCAATATGGTCATCTTTGACAACGAATTGTCACCCTCCAATATCCGTGCACTAGAGGAATTGACAGGTGCCACTGTTTTGGACAGAAGCGCCCTGATTTTAGATATTTTCGCCCAACGAGCCAAGACCAAAGAAGGCCGTTTGCAGGTGGAATTGGCACAGTATCAATACCTGCTCCCCCGCCTGTCTGGCATGGGCAAGTCCATGTCCCGCCTGGGCGGTGGCATCGGCACCCGTGGCCCCGGTGAAACCAAGTTGGAAACCGACCGTCGCCACATCCGGGAGCGGATTACCAAGCTGAAAGAAGAACTGGCAGAAGTCCAAAAAGTCCGCGCCACTCAGCGGCAACGGCGAGTGAAAAACGAGGTGCCAGTGGTGGCGATTGTGGGCTATACCAATGCCGGTAAGTCCACCCTGCTGAACCACTTGACTGATGCTGGCATCCCCGCCAACAACCGGCTCTTCGACACCTTGGACACTACCACCAGAAAGTTGCAAGTCTCCGATATTTTGGAGGTTTTGCTGTCCGATACGGTTGGTTTTATTGCAAAATTGCCCCACCATCTGGTGGAGGCGTTCAAGGCCACATTGGAAGAGCTCCAATACGCAGACCTGCTTCTCCATGTCATCGATTCCGCCGACCCCAACCGGGATGCCCACATCCAGGTGGTGGAAACCCTGATTGAAAAACTGGCGCCAAACATCCCGGTTATCTCCTGCTACAACAAGGTGGATTTGACCGACGACATCCTGCCCCACGGCGAAAACATCCTGTGGATGTCCGCCTTCACCGGCATGGGCATGGACGAACTGATGGCCTGCATCGAGAAAAACGTGGGCAAAGGCCAGCACCACGGCAAATTCCTGTTGCCCTACAACCAGGCCGGCATGATGGATGTGCTTCACAATCAAGGCAAAGTCACCGCCACCGACTATTTGGACGGCGGCATCCTGGTGGAAGCCGTGGTGGATGATATTCTCTTTGCCAGATTGGAAGATTATCTCTGGGAGGATTGACCATGGACGAATACCTGGTACCGACCGCCGAAGCCATTGATGAATTTGAGGAAAAACGCTCCCGGTTCATTGGACACATCGTCCCGGTGGACACGGAGGAAGAGGCTTTGGTGGCTCTGAAAAAAATCCGCGAAACCCACTGGAACGCCACCCATAACGTCTACGCCTACATCATCAAAGATGGCGCAACCCGCTTTTCTGACGATGGCGAACCCAGTGGTACGGCGGGGATGCCTGTGCTACAAGTCCTCCAGCGTGAGGAAGTACATAACGTCCTCTGCGTGGCAACCCGCTACTTTGGCGGGGTGAAATTAGGCGGTGGCGGCCTGGTGCGTGCCTATGCCAAAACAGCAAAAGTGGGCTTGGATGCCGCTGGCCTGTCCATGAAACAGGTCTGGAGCAACGTTGCCATTCCTTGCCCCTACAATTTATTTGAACGACTGAAATTACTGGTGGAGGAATTTGAAGGTCAAGTCCTGGACATCGAGTACGGCGCCGACGTGACCCTCCACACCATCCTGGCCCAAGGAAAAACCGATGACTTCCTGGCCAAACTGGTGGACACCTCTAACGGCACTGTGGAGGGCATTGTCCTGGGGCAAGAATATCGAGCATTTCCGATTTTAAAATAGAGGAAAGGTGATGGCTATGCGGGAAATTTTGGAAGAACTGGAGCGGGAAACCCTGTCCCAGTGGGCGGCAAAATCGGCGGACAGCCGAGGGCGTATCCACCCAGACGAAGGGGAGTCGGACGTCCGAACTTGTTACCAACGAGATGTGGATAAAATCATCCACAGCAAGCCTTTTCGCCGTCTTATGCACAAAACCCAGGTGTTTTTACAACCAGAGGGCGACCATTACCGCACCCGCATGACCCACACACTGGAGGTTTCCCGGATTTCCCGGGTCATCGCCAGAGCGCTCCGCCTCAACGAGGATTTGACTGAGGCCATTGCCTTGGGTCACGATTTGGGGCACACCCCCTTCGGTCACGCCGGAGAAACCGCCCTGTCCCAAGCCACCGGCAAGCCATTTCGCCACAACGAACAATCCCTCCGGGTGGTGGACGTTCTGGCAAACAACGGCGACGGCCTGAACTTGACCTACGAAACTCGCATGGGGATTTTGGGACATACCGGCAGCCGAATTCCCGAGACTTTGGAGGGACAAATCGTCCGCATTGCTGACCGAATCGCCTACGTCAACCACGACTTGGACGATGCCCTCCGGGCGGGATTGCTCCAGAACAAAGACATACCCAAAGACATCATCCGCACCTTGGGCGACCGCCACAGTGAGCGAGTCAACACCTTGGTCTGCGACATGATTGCCTGCTCTCAAGGGGGCACCATCTGCCAGAGCGAAGCTGTGGCTGGCGCTATGAACGACCTGCGAAATTTCATGTTCCAGCGTGTCTACCGCGTCCCCCCCGCTGTCAGTGAGGAGTGGAAGGTTATCGGTATGCTGAAACAACTCTATACATATTACGAAGAAAACCCACAACAATTACCATCAGATTTCGTCCCACAACTGGACTTTGACGGTATTTCCCGAACAATTTGTGACTACATCGCAGGCATGACCGACAAATACGCCATCTACGTCTATAACCAGATTTTTATCCCAGAGGGATGGCAACAGAGGTAATTATTAATAATTAGTAATTAATGATTATCGCCTGCGGGCGGGAATTAAAATCGAAAGAGTAAGCACTTCTTTTCAAGCATCTCATATTGCAACATTGAATTGTAATGGTAGAAACTTCCGTCTACCGTCCTGATCATTAATCAATCATTATTATTCAAAAAAGGTGGTGATTTTATGGCTTTTCCCGCGGCGTTTTTGGATGAACTGATTGTCCGGAACCCCATTGATGAAGTGGTGGGGAACTACGTCCAACTGACCCGGAAGGGCAACAACTATTTTGGACTGTGCCCTTTCCACTCGGAAAAAACAGGCTCCTTTTCCGTGGCACCAGAAAAGGGGATTTACTACTGTTTCGGCTGTCACAAAGGTGGCGGTGTCATCAATTTCATCATGGAACAAGAGGGGCTTTCTTATCCCGATGCCGTCCGATTTCTGGCAAAGCGGGCGGGTCTCACCGTCCCAGAGGATGAAAAGTATCAATCTACTTACCGCAAACAAGAGCGTCTTTGGACATTGTCCAAAGAGGCGGCTCGATTTTTCCACAATCAGTTGAAATCGCCCCAGGCGGAGGAAGTTCGCCAGTACATCGCCAAACGTGGCCTCAGTGCACAAACTGTCACCCGCTTCGGACTGGGCTTCGCCCCCGACGACTGGACGGCCTTGACGGATGAAATGACGAAAAAAGGGTACACCAAAGAAGAACTGCTAGACGCAGGCTTGGCGCGCGCCTCCCAAAAAAATGGGCGGATTTACGACTATTTCCGCAACCGCTTTATGTTCCCCATCATCGACCTGCGGGGCAACGTCATCGGCTTCGGCGGGCGGGTCATGGACGACAGTACCCCCAAGTACCTAAATTCCCCCGAAAGCGTGATTTTT
>JAWXUJ010000166.1:0-4075 GCA_044432765.1 Eubacteriales bacterium
AGATTGTGGATGCCAGTCTCGTAGGTGGCGCGTTCGCCCTCCTGCTTGATGACGTGTTCCACTTCGCGGCGGGACTTTTCCACCATATCTTCGATGCGGGTGGGGTGGATGCGACCGTCCACAATCAGTTTTTCCAGAGCCAGACGAGCGACCTCGCGGCGGATGGGATCAAAGCTGGAGACGGTGATTGCTTCGGGGGTATCGTCGATGATGAGATCCACGCCAGTGATGGTTTCCAGGGTGCGGATGTTGCGGCCTTCGCGACCGATGATGCGACCCTTCATCTCGTCGTTGGGCAGGGGCACAACGGAGACGGTGGCTTCGGCGGCATGGTCTGCAGCACAGCGTTGGATGGCGGTGGTGATGATTTCTCGGGCTTTTTGGTCGGCTTCGTCCTTCATTTGGGACTCCACTTCCTTGATCTTCATGGCGGTTTCGTGACGGACTTCGGACTCCACATTTTGGAGCAAATAGGTCTTTGCTTCCTCTTGTGTCAGGCCGGAAATACGTTCCAAAACTTCCATTTGACCACGCTTCAGTTGGGCGGCCTCCTCTTGGGCGACTGCGACAGCTTGGAGCTTGCGGCTCAGCTCATCTTCTTTTTTCTCGTGTTGTTCCAGTTTTTTATCCAGGGATTCTTCCTTTTGTTGAAGGCGACGCTCCTGCTTTTGCAGGTCCTGGCGGCGTTCTTTGACATCTTTGTCGTATTCTGCACGGTTTTTATGAATTTCCTCCTTGGCTTCCAGCAGCAATTCGCGGCTTTTGGCTTCGGCGGTTTTCATGGCTTCATTTACAATTCTACGAGCCTCGTCTTCGGCGCTACCGATTTCTTTTTCGGACATATTTTTGCGTAGGAAATAACCAACTGCAAAAAAGATAGCACCACCGACTAAGAAGGCTACGATACCAATTATCCATTCCATAAGTTCCAGAACACACCTCCTGTTTTTATATTTGGGATTCGTGGGAATAAGAACGGCAGACCTGCGTTCCCAGGGCAAGTCTCAAGCCATACCAATCCAATCTCTATTTTAATGTCTACACCGGCAAATGTCAAGGAATATTCATAGATTAGACTAGTTTTTTTCGAGCGGTGTTGTTAAAATTATACAATCGACTGCCTGAAAATTTAGAGGAAATATAAAATTTTTGAAAAACTAGGCCGGCGCACAAAAAATCGCCACCGAAAGGTGTCGATTTTTGATGCAGAAATGATGGTGATTTACAGGTTGTACTTTTCAGCAAAGTAGGCCTCGGCTTTTTCTTTGTTCATGAAGATTTTTCGGCTTCGGACGAAGTTTGCCACGTTGACGCGAGGGTCTGCCATGGCATTTCTGCCTTTGAACAGCCCTAGGCCGATGCCGATGACTGCCATCACCCAGGTCATAGTGTTGCCACTGGCGAAGCCCAGGCAGAGCAGGGCAATCAAGGCAACGACCATCATAATGATGCAGCCACTGTACAGGCCAATCATCATCTGGCGGTGGACTTTTTGGGAATAGATGCCCTGGACAACCAAATCTTGGGACAGGGGCCAGTAGATTTTTCGGCTGGTACGTCCGTAGATGATGCCGGAGCCAATGCCAATCCAACCGATGAGGAAGGCGGCGGCGAAGTTGAGGATTTGTCCGATCATGGTGTCTCTCCTTTGAGTTGTTGGATGACGGCTGCAACGGCGCCATCGCCGCAATTTGCAACCTGGGTATAGCCGAGGGACAGCAAATCCGGTTGGCAGTCCCCGGTGATGAAGGCCCAGTCGGCCTCTTCTAGCATGGACAGGTCGTTGGGTGCGTCGCCGATGCAGACCAGTTGGGATTTGCCCAGTTGGGTTGCCAAGGCGCGGGCGGCGATGCCCTTTCCGATGCCAGCAGACATCATTTCCAACATCCGGGGCATGGAGCGAACCGGGGTGACCAGGTGACCGTTTTCCACACCAATCATGTGCTCCATGTGGTCAAACATGGCGATTTCCTCAGGGGAATTTCCACGGGCGGTGGTGGTGGAGGGAACCCAGTCCGGGGCGAAAAAGGCTACGTTTAGGCTGTCTTGATAGATGCCCTCCAAGGTGTTGTGGAGCATGACACCGTGATTCTTCTGGAGGTATTCCACCCGCTTGGGGTTGTGTCCAAAGCAGTAGTGGGCTTTGACCCCTTGGAACTCCATGTAGAGCTGGGGGTACTGCTTGTGGATTTCAAAGGCCAAATCAATGGCTTGGGTAGCCAGGGGATGGGTGACATTCACATGGTCGGTGGCGGGGTCGTAGACGGCGGCACCGTTGTAGAGGATGACCGGTGTGCCGGTCAGGCCGGCGCGGTGGTAGTGGTGTTGAAACATAGGCCAAGAGCGCCCCGTGGCAATGGTGAACACGCCGCCACCCTGCTGAAATTCCGACACCGCCGTCAAGTTGGCAGGGGGGATTTCACCGAAGTAGTCGGTCATGGTGCGGTCGAAGTCGCTGGCGATGAAGTAATTTTGAAACATGGTGGTTCTCCAATATATGATGGGTTGAAAGGTCTTGGTACGCTGTAGGCATGATAGGGCATTGCCCTATAAATACTCAACTCTATCATACATGATTTTGGTCGAAAATGCAAGAATTTAGAGGGTGATTTTGCGTGTTCATAAAATGTTCACAAAATGTTGATAAAATTGTGGGAGAAAGAGGTGTTTTTTTGAAAGTTTTGCGCACACTATTGGCATTGAGCTTGGTTTTTTGTCTCTCTATGGCGGTTTCCGCAGAGGAAAGTTTGGATTTGGATGCCATGATGATGGAATTTATGGAAGATCGGAACCTGACGGAAAACAATTTCTCCATTTGCTACCAGAATTTGGTGACCGGTGAGTCCTATCGTTTCAACGACCTCAAAATGATGACGGCCGGCAGTACCTATAAATTGCCCCTCAATCTATACTATTATGAGATGGCATTGAAGGGCGAAATCGACCCGGACAGTTATATCGATGGGATTTCCCTGGCATCTTTACAGCGGGAAAGCCTGGTCAACTCCAACAATGATTACTCCATGATTTTGATGTACAATCTGGGGAATTTCACCCAGTATAAGGACTGTATGCGCACCTATTTCTCCATCACCGATGAGGAATTGGATACCAAATACTATATCAATAACTACTACTGCACAGAGATGATGATGGATACCCTGGTTTATCTCTATGACCACGAAGATGATTTTGCGCAGATGATTGACTATATGAAGTTGGCACAACCCAACGAATATTTTGCCCGCACCAAGGGGGACTATGAAATCGCCCATAAGTACGGCTATTTTGAGGGTGCCATCAACGATGTGGGCATCATCTACACCCCACAGCCCTTCGCCCTGGCGGTCTATACTCAGAGTGCGTCCTATGGAGAGCAGATTTTGGGAGATGTGTGCCAAATGCTGACGGAGTACACCGTGGCCAAAGAGGCTGTTTTGGTGGCAGAAGCGGAAGCGGAAGCGGAAGCCCAGGCCGCAGTGGAAGCCCAAGCGGCGGCAGAGGCACTGGCGGAAGCCCAGGCGGCGGCAGAGGCGCAAGCATTGGCCGAAGCGGAAGCCCAGGCGGCGGCGCTGGCAGAGGCGGAGGCTTTGGAAGAGGCCGCGATGGAAGCGGAAGTGGTTCCTGTGGTGGTGGAAGAAGAAGTTTCCACTGATGTGACCATGACCACAGCAGACTATCTGCTGATTGCTGCCGTGGCTCTGGTGATCTTCGGACTGGGTGGCGGCGTGGCGGTGATTGTGAGCAGTCGCGCCAAAGACCGGTATCTGGAAGAAGAAGAGGAAGATTTGGAAGTTCGTAGATAAATATAGTAGGGCGGGGGTATGCTCCCGCCCAACCTGGAAGATTTCGCAAAAAAACTTGATTTTTTTCATTTTTTCTCTTGACAAATTCTGCACCATATGTTATTATTTATAAGCTGACTTGAGGAATTGAGGCGCACTTCCAATGATTTGCGGGTGTAGTTCAATGGCAGAATTCCAGCCTTCCAAGCTGGTCGCGTGGGTTCGATTCCCATCACCCGCTCCATTTATACGCCAGTAGCTCAGCTGGATAGAGCAACTGCCTTCTAAGC
>JAWXUJ010000167.1:0-4075 GCA_044432765.1 Eubacteriales bacterium
CTTTGGCAACGAGGCCGCAGAGAAATTGACCGAAGCCCGCGAAATGGTGGCATCATGTCTGGGCGCCAAGGCCGGTGAAATCTACTTCACCTCTGGCGGTAGCGAAGCCGATAACCAAGTCATCCGTTCCGCCGCTTTCTACGGCGCGAAAAAAGGCAAAAAACACCTGATTTCCACCAAATTCGAGCACCACGCCGTGCTCCACACACTGGACAAGCTGAAAAAGCACGGCTTTGAAGTCACCCTGTTGGACGTCCATGAAGACGGCCTTGTCCGGGTGGACGAGCTAAAGGCCGCCCTGCGGGAAGACACCGCTTTGGTGACCATCATGTTCGCCAACAACGAAATCGGCACCGTCCAACCCATCGCCGAAATCGGCGCAATCTGCCGGGAAGCCGGCATTCCCTTCCATGTGGATGCTGTCCAGGCCATTGGGCACGTCCATGTCAACGTGGAAGAACAAAACATCGATATGCTGTCCCTGTCCGGTCACAAATTCCACGGCCCCAAGGGCGTTGGCGCGCTGTACGTCCGCCGTGGTAGCATCCTGCTGAAAAACCTGATTGAAGGTGGCGGGCAAGAAAAAGGCAAACGTGCCGGCACTGAAAACTTAGGTGGCATCTACTCCATGGCCGTGGCCATGAAAGAGTCTGTGGACAACCTGGAGGCCAACACCGCCAAAGTCCTGCCCATGCGGGAACGTCTGTTGGACGGCATTTTAAAAATCGAAAAAACCATCCTAAATGGTGACCGCAACCAGCGTCTCCCCGGCAATATCAACGTCTGCTTCCGCGGCATTGAGGGCGAAGGGATGCTTTTATATCTGGATATGTTCGGCATCGCCGGCTCCTCCGGCTCCGCCTGCACCTCCGGCTCACTGGACCCCAGCCACGTGCTGTTGTCCCTGGGTCTCCCCCACGAAATCGCCCACGGCTCCCTGCGCCTCAGCCTCAGCGAGTACAACACCGATGAAGAAGTGGATTATGTACTGGAAAAACTGCCACAAGTCATCGCAAAACTACGGGCAATGTCCCCAATTTGGAAATCTATCCAGGAGGAAACTTAATTATGGCATACTCTGAAAAGGTCATGGACCACTTTATGAACCCCAGAAACGTGGGCGAAATGGAAGCCCCCAGCGGTGTCGGTCAAGTCGGCAACGCAAAGTGTGGCGACATCATGAAAGTCGCCCTGGAAATTGAAAACGACATCATCAAAGATGCAAAATTTATGACATTCGGCTGTGGCGCCGCCATCGCAACCAGCTCCATCGCCACGGAAATGATCATCGGCAAAACCATCGAAGAAGCCATGGAATTGACCAACAAAGCCGTGGTTGAAGCACTGGACGGCCTGCCCGCCGTGAAAATCCACTGCTCCGTCCTGGCAGAAGAAGCCGTCCAAGCCGCCCTTCGTGACTACTACGAAAAAACAGGCCGCACCCTGCCCGAGAAACTGAAGTCAAAATGCGACGGTTGCTGTGATCACTGCCACAGTCACGAACACGAATAACAAAAAAGGTCGCCTTTCGGCGACCTTTTTTTGCGTTTACAATATGGATTTTTAGCAGCCGCAGCCGGTGTCGCAGCCACAGCTGTTGCCACTGTAGCAACCATTGCTGCCACCGCAACCGCACAGCACCACGATGATCAACAGGACGATGATCCACCACCAGCTGTTACCAAATGCGTAGATACCAGAAGAATTACAATTCATAATGAGAACCTCCTAAAATTTTTGGAAGCGTTTTCCGCTCATTCCATGTTATGTGGAAGTCCTCAAAGTGTGATTAAAAAACTCGACTGCCAGAAACTTGGCAGATGCCGTCGTACATATTGCCCGCGTCCACGGTGCCGTCCTCCACCAGTTTCAAAATGAGCAATGTGCCAGTGGATTGGTCGTAGCCGAACAGCCCCTCGTAGCTGAGATAGGCCATGTGGTAGCGGTAGAAGTTGGGCAAGGCCATCTCCCCGCTGGTGTATAGACCCAGGCTCACCGCGTCGCTGAGGGCGGTGGCGTAGTCAAATTCCGTGCCCTCGTCGTAGCCCAGAGCCCGGAGCATAAAGGTGACGTAGTGTTGCCCGGTGAGTGCGCTGTCCGGGGCGAACAAGGTGTCGGAGATGCCGGTGGTCAGACCGCTTTCGTAGGCGTAGGCCACGTAGGGATAGAGCCAGTTGGTGGATGCCACGTCGGTGAAGGGGGCGGTGCCTTTATAGGCCAAGGCCTCATCTTCCAAGCCCAAAACCCGAAGGAACATGACCAAGCCCTGTCCCCGGGTCGCCCCGCTTTCCAAGGCAAAGCCGGTGTCCATGCCGTTGAACAGCCCCATGGTCTGCAATGCCACGGCCCGGGAGCCGTAGTCCACGCTGTCGGAGCCTTTGACGGCGCAAACACCCACCACCATAGCCTGACCGGTCACAGAAGTCACGGTGACGGTGCCCCTGTCCCCGCCCATCATGTAGGTTTTCCCGGCGACCAATGCGCCGCTGTGGGATGCGCCATCGGTGACGTTGACCAGTTCCGTGGTGTTGGCTGTGAAGGTGCCATTTTGCACCGTAATTTTCGTGCCGGTCTCCAAGGTGAGCACATCCCCGGCCTTCAGAACCACAGTGCCTTGGAGCTTTTCAGACTGTCCGTCTTGGTTGTCCTGGTTGTAATCGGCGACCACTTGCGCCAGCTGACGAAAGCCATCGCCCTCTATGGTCTGGCCTGCCAAGGCCTCAAATTCGGCCTCCAACGCTGGGCGGTAGATCTGCTCCACATAGGAGTAAGACACCGCCGGGTCGTCTGCCTCCCCGGCAATGCCCATGGCAGTGCAACATAAAACAGCGGCTAAAACCGCCAAAATCATCCATTTTTGTCCCATTTTTACCTCTTTTGTCGTCGGTTTTCTGTATACCACCATTTTACACGAAAACCGTGGAAATGTCAAAGGCTAAAACCAATCCTTAAATTTCCACCACAGAATTGTCATCCTCAACGAAGTGAAGAATCTTTGTGGGAGCAACCCATTTGACTACGCAAATAATTCCTCCATGGTGCCAAATTCATAGCCCATCTCCCTCCATTGCTGGATTAAATCGGACAAAATCTCCCCATTTGTCGCTGAAGTGGAGTGGAGCAACACCACCGCGCCGTTGTGAATTCTGGGGAGCAATTTGTCGAATGCCTCCTCGGCGGTGGGCTGGTCATCCTGGTACCAATCCACGTAAGCCAGGCTCCAAAAGACGGTCTGATAGCCCAATTCTTGCGCCATTTTTAGATTTTCCTCACTGTAAATCCCCTGGGGCGGGCGGTAATATTTGGGCATTTCCTCCCCGACTACCTCCAGGTATTTCCCCTCCACTTGTTGAAGTTCCGCCTGAAATGTGGGAAAATCCCCGATTTTTGACATATCATAGTGGTGATATGTGTGATTCCCAACGGTGTGTCCCTCGGCGACCATCCGGCGCACCAAGTCCGGCTCTGTCTCCAAATAATTGCCCACCAAAAAGAAGCAGGCCGGCACCTGGGTCTCTGCCAAAACGTCCAAAATATGGGACATTTGACCGTTTTCATACCCGGCATCGAAGGTCAAATAGATGACCTTTTCATCGGTGTCCCCCAGGTATCGAGCGCCCAATGCCTCCAGAGAATCTTCGCTGGCAGAGCCTGTGGGCGGCTCTCCCTCCGTGCCAAAGCCCAAGCCCCAGTTCCCCGTTTCCACCACCGCTGTGGTACAAATAAACAGCCCAATCACCAGGGCAATCGCAACCATAATTTTCCAATATTTCAAAATTCCCACCTCCAACTCCACTGTATGTCCATTTTTCGCCTTGTATGCAACCGGTTTTTTTGATATAATGATAAAAACAAACTTTGGAGGCACTATGAAGCGAATTTTAACCGTCCAAGACATCTCCTGCGTGGGAAAATGCTCCCTGACCGTGGCGCTACCGGTCATCTCCGCCATGGGGGTGGAGTGCGCCGTGTTGCCCACGGCTGTGCTGTCCACCCACACCGTCTTCGACGGCTTCACCTGCAAAGATTTGACCAACCAAATCGCCCCCATCACCGCCCACTGGAAAAAAGAGGG
>JAWXUJ010000168.1:0-4034 GCA_044432765.1 Eubacteriales bacterium
ATTGAGAGGCGTGGAGATAGATTTCTGCCAAGGATTTTCCATCTAAAATATCCCCAAAAATCTTTTGTCGAAGTTGGGGCGACTCTTGCCGTAGGAATTCGGCAAGACGTGGGACATTGGCTCTGGTTTGGAGATTTTTTATCAATTCCTGTTGTTGGATGGGGCTCATTTCCTTTAAGATATCCCGTCCCAAGGCCAGACAGGTTTCTCGATGTCGCTGGATGAGCACTTCAGAATCCGCCCGTTCCATGGCCTGTTGTTGCACTTCTATGGTATGGTCTTCTTGGGCGGTGCGGGCTTCTTCGTGGAGATCGCGACCGTGAATTTCGGTAAATGTGGTGATGCTGTTGGCGGAAATGTTGTTTTTCCGCAAAGCAACATCCCGATGATGTTGCTCCTGTGCCTCTTTAGACAGGAAGGACAAGTCGTGGGATTCCTTCATTTTTTGGCGGACCAGATGAAGGAGGATTTCCTCTTGGACAAACTGTTCTTGGTTTTCCGCAGGTACAAAGTCGTAGAAGGGGTCGGTTTCGGACAGGGGTTTTAAGATTGTTGCGGTGGTTTCCGCAATGAGAGGCTCCTTGGGAATGGGTATACCAGGGGCCTTTTTCAGTTGCTGTGACGATGTCTGGGTGGGAAGGTGGAGGTGGTGGTAGCGGGTCATCATGGTCAGTTGACGAACCAGCAAAGCATCACCTTTGGAGAGAAACAGGCTGGGCATATCCCGCGCCAACTTGTCCACCAATGCGGCATGCGCCACGGAGGTCATACTGGGCGCCATGGAGGCCAGATGTAGCATGGCGCTGTTTTTGGTGGCCTGAATGGTGTTGGACAACTGTTGGATGTAGGCGAGGGCGGCGGTTTTGTCACCGTCAAGAATCGCGTTCCAAAAGTTCTCATTGTTGCGAAGAATGTGGTGGAAGCTTTCTTGGATGTTGGCATCATTCAACAGCTTTTCGGCAGTTGCCTCCCCTTGGGTGACTGTTTGGTACATGGCGCATTGGGGCAAAAACTGTTGTAACGCCTGCGTAAAGTCCTCGTATGATTGCTCACCTTTGACCAACATGGTCTCCATTTGGCCTTCCATAAGGGTCAAAAGCTGGGATTTTAAGGTGGCAAAGCGGGTGTCGTCCTTCATGCTGAGCTTGGATTCTGCATACTGATTTAGGAATGATTCCAGAAGGGCGGTGTTGTTACGGCGGTATTCAGCGGCGCGCAAGGCTTTTTGGGAGGCTTCTTCTTGGGCGAGGCGGAGGCGCTCTGCCTCCACGCTGGCCAAGCGTGCCTTCTCGGCTTCGCGCTCCAATTCCAGGCGCAGTCGCTCGGCTTCACGCTCCGCTGCCAGGCGCTGCTGCTCGGCTTCCAGACGCTGCTGTTCCGCTTCCAGACGTTGCCGCTCGGCGGCTTCCTCGGCTTGGCGACGGCGGAGGCTTTCTTGGGCATAGGCCTTGCTCACCAAAATGTTGGCATAGGAATTGATGACCATTGCCAGGGAGTTGATGGCGTTTTTGGCAGAGGTGAATTCTTTGCCTTGTGTGAAAGCTTTGTCTGTTCGGCTTTGGAGATGGGCGCAGAGGGATGCAGTCATCAGCACCAGGGTTTCCTTGTCGGTAAAGGTGTGTCCCTCAGGGGTGCCTTCCAGAGCGTTGGTCAGTCCCATTCGGGTCAATTCCGCTTGGAAGCCGTTCACATCCGCGCTGTCAGGGCTATTTTGCGCTTGATTTAGTTTCCGCAACAATACCAACTCTGGTGCGGTGGCGGTGGCGAGGCTGTCGTGCAATGTCAAATTCACCTCATCAGAGGCGGATTTTAGGAGTTCGTCATTGTTCTTTGATGCGTAGAGGGAGGGGATTTTCTTCTGGAGCGCTTTGGCACGGGTTTCCTGGAAGGATTCTGTTTTGTAGATGTTGGTGATTGTCGGGGTTTTGGACAGAAATTTTTTCTTCTCCTGGACACCGACATGGATTTGGACGGTGGGGACGGCGACGTGACCGTCTTGTTGCAGCGCCCATGCGGTCAGGGCATCTTGCTCTTGTTGTGTCATGGTTTGTTCTTGCGATTTTTCCGCCTGGAGCGTTACGGGTGGAGCGGGGAAGTTGTTGGTCTGTTTCACCAGTTCATCGTGTTTTAGGGTTTGCACCGGTTGCTTATTCATGGTTTTGCGGATTTGGTCGGGACCCATGTTTTGTCGCCTCCTTGTTTAAGTATAGAATCTCACAACATCTTGTTTGGAGTGGCTGATTTTGGACAGTATTCGCCCCATGACAGATTGTAGTTTTGGGTTGTTGATCATATAGGTCACTTGGGTTTCGGGGGGGAGTAGGGTGGCGGCATTGGCGATGGCGCAGTCCATGAGCCGTTTTACCGTTGTGGCATCATTGCCGGAGTAGTGGAGGCCGGCCACTTCGATTTGCAAGTCATCTTTCCGGTGTACCACCAGGATTCCGGGGATGGCGTCATGCTCTACCACCACCATGGTCAAATCTGGTGCGAAGTCGGGGTGATCCACTTGGTTGCAACTGGCTGGCAGGTGGCCACGCTGGAGAATGGATTGCCAGTGGGCCTGGGGGAAGTGGGACAAGGGGACGATGTTGTTCTTAGAATCCGTCACAGGCTTGGAAAAGGCATGGAGTGTCATGGTGTAAATCCAGGCCACAGTGTCTCCCTCTTGAAAACCGCAGTGGGTCAGGAAAAATTTGAGATGGTACATCTCGTCCCAGGGCTGGTAGGCCGGGTGGCAGACCATGTGGAGGATGCCATAGAGCTGAAGATGTTGCCGGATTTTGGACATGAAAAAGGTACCACAGCCCATTCTGCGACAGTCGGCTGCGATGAAGAAATATTGCAGTGTTGCCAGATTTTCACCGATGGTAACCAGGGCACCGCCACAGGGGGCACCACCCAAAGTCAACCCGAAGGAGACACCATTGGTCTCGTTCGGGGGCGCTGATAGAAAAGGTTCGAACAGATCTCGGTTGTATGAATTGATGATAGTGAATTCCAAAAGCGACTCCTTTCTCGTGGGACGTTGTTGCGTATTACTAATATTTTAGCAGATAATCGGAAAACAAGCAAGGACGTTGCAACCAAAAAAGTTACAACGTCCTAAAATTTTCTTTAGAAAAGGCCGAAATTGAATAGGGCATATAAAATGACGATTTGGGCCACCAAAATAGCGGGGACACCCACGTGGAATTTGGGTTTTTTTGTCTTGTGGTGGAACAGGTACATCCCGACCC
Organism: Eubacteriales bacterium; assembly: GCA_044432765.1. Taxonomy (GTDB): domain Bacteria; phylum Bacillota; class Clostridia; order Oscillospirales; family Oscillospiraceae; genus Avoscillospira_A. The sequence goes on from JAWXUJ010000168.1 coordinate 3,240, forward strand.
AGATGCCGAAAATCCCACCGATAGCGGCGGTGAGGAGGAGGGTTTTTTCAGGGATGCGGCGGTGGTGCTTTTTGGCGTAGCCTTTGTCTAAGTGCATGATAAACAGGCCAAAAAGGTTGATGATTAGCAGATATATCAAAATATAGTTCATAATTTTGCCACCAAAAGTCCGTCAACTGGGATGTCGTGGTCTTCTACATCCAACTTTTCCACCAACTGGAAAGCGAAGCACATAGCCAGGGTGGAATGGTTTGGATGTTGTTCCAAGTATTTGTCGTAAAAGCCGCCGCCGTAGCCAGTGCGGTTGCCTTGACGGTCGAAGGCCAGGCCAGGCATAAGTACCAGGGCGGTTTCGTCGTCGGCGATTGGGGAATCCGCGATGGGTTCGGGGATGTTATAGTAACCAGGGGTAATCTCATTGAGATTATCCATCCAGATAAATTCCATTTTATCGCCATAAACCTTGGGAATAGCAACTTTTTTGCCGTCTTTTATGGCTTGTTCTAGCATGGGGATGGTCTGGACTTCCTGGTTGAAGTTCATGTAGCCATAGATGCTGTTTGCGGATTGATAGAGAGGGTGCGCCACCAGTTGCGCCAACAAATCTTGGCTGGCGGCAGTGATTTCTGCAGGGGACATGGCGGCTTTTTTGGCGGAAATCTCTTTCCGCAGGGATTTTTTGTTCATGGGATGCTCCTTTCGCAATCGGCTCCTTTTCAAAAAGGAGGCTTGTTGCAGTCTGCCAAAAAAACGTAGACAGATGAAAAGCCCAGCAGGGGGGAGGTGTGGAGGGGC
>JAWXUJ010000169.1:0-4004 GCA_044432765.1 Eubacteriales bacterium
CGGGACGATGTCCTCTTTGCCAAAAACGAATTGGAGAATATCATCCAGTCCATCACCGCGGAGATGACCGAGATTTTTGTTCGGGAATTTAGAAAAATCAACGAGTATTTCGGCAAAACCTTTGTGGAAATGTTCGGTGGAGGCAAAGGTTCTTTGGAACTGGACAACCCGGACGACCCCTTGGGTTGTGGCATTGAAATCAAGGTACAGCCTCCCGGCAAGCAGGTTAAGGCACTCAGTTTGCTGTCCGGTGGGGAGAAGGCCTTCGTTGCCATCACCCTTTATTTCTCCATTTTGCGGGTGCGCCCCACCCCATTCTGCCTGTTGGACGAAATTGATGCCGCACTGGACGACAACAACGTATTCCGCTTTGCAAGCTACCTGCGGAATCTCAGCCGAGACACCCAGTTCATCGTCATCACCCACCGCCGTGGCACCATGGAGGCCTCCGATGTCCTCTACGGCGTCACCATGCAGGAACAGGGCATCTCAAAAATTGTACATATTGACTTGGCGCAGATGGAACAGGAATTGGGCATCTACACCAAGTAGAAAGTTGGTATCTCAAATGGGATTTTTTGATAAGATTAAGCAAGGACTATCCAAAACCGTTGCAGCCATGGAATCCACCATTGGCAGTGTGTTTTCCGGATTCTCCGAAATTGATGACGATTTCTACGATGAGTTGGAAGAGAGCTTGATTCTCGCCGACTTGGGCGTGGACACCGCCACCGGCGCCGTGGAACAGCTCCGCGCCGTGGTAAAAAAGGAAAAACTGAAGGAAGTGGAACCGGTCAAAGAGGCGCTCCGCACCATTTTGGTGGAGATGCTGGAAGTTGGCGACATGACCATCCCCATGGATACCAAGCCCACTGTGGTACTGGTCATCGGGGTCAACGGTGTGGGCAAAACCACCACCATTGGCAAGCTGTCCAACGTGCTGAAAAACGATGGCAAAAAGGTGCTTCTCTGCGCCGCCGATACCTTCCGTGCCGCCGCTGCCGACCAACTGGAAATCTGGGCAGGTCGCTCCGGGGTGGATATCATCCGTCAGGACGAGGGGGCAGACCCCGCCTCTGTTGTCTACGATGCCATCTCTGCCGCCAAGGCTCGCGGCTCTGATGTGATTCTCTGCGACACCGCAGGTCGTCTTCACAACAAGCAAAATCTCATGAACGAACTGGCAAAAATTTCTCGGATTATCGACCGGGAACTGCCAAATGCCCGGAAGGAAGTCTTGCTGGTGCTGGACGGCACCACCGGGCAAAACGGCCTGATTCAAGCCAAGCAATTCAAGGAAATCGCCGGTGTCACCGGTATGGTGTTGACCAAGTTGGACGGCACCGCCAAGGGTGGCATTGTCATCGCCGTGGCAAACGTGTTGCAAATCCCCGTCAAGTACATTGGCGTAGGGGAACAAATCGACGATTTGATGGCTTTTGAGCCAGAAAACTTCGTCAAAGCCCTGATTTAGACATGATGACCGTCGTATTGGCCAGTCAAAATCAGGGAAAACTGAAAGAAATGTCCGCAATACTGGGGGAAATGGACATCCAAGTGGTGCTCCAATCCCAGGTCGGTGTGGACATCGAGGTGGAGGAAACTGGCACCACCTTTGCTGAAAATGCACTTTTAAAGGCAAAAGCCGTTATGGAGGCCACCAATATGGTGGCAATCGCCGACGACAGCGGACTGTCTGTGGATGCACTGGACGGTGCCCCCGGTGTCTACTCCGCCCGCTTTGGTGGCTGTAACACCGATGAGGAGCGGGTGTCCCTGATGCTCCAAAAAATGGAGAGCGTTCCCACAGAAAAGCGGACGGCCCGATTCACCAGTAATATCACCTGCTGTTATCCAGACGGCAGAGTCATCTCTGCAGAGGGTACCTGCGAGGGCACCATCACCACGGAGCCGGCCGGGGACGGCGGCTTTGGCTACGACCCCATTTTCTATTACGAACCACTGGGCAAAACGTTTTCGGAACTGACCGCCCAAGAAAAAAATAAAATATCCCACAGAAGTGTGGCATTGCAGCGGTTTTGCGACCGACTGATGAAGGAGCAACTATGATTACAACGAAGCAACGCGCCGAATTTCGGGCGCAGTCCAACAAGTTAGATACCATTTTGATGGTGGGCAAAGGTGGCATTTCCGACACATTGATTGCAGAAACCCACAAGGTTTTGGAAAACCGGGAACTGGTCAAAGGCCGCGTTCTGGAAACTGCCATGATGTCCGCCAGAGAAGTTTCTGACGCACTGTGCCAAGCCACCGGCGCTGACGGCATCCAAGTGGTTGGCTCTAAATTTGTGATTTATCGCAAGTCCAAGAAGTTGGAAGCCGAGCGTCAAAAGAAGTTGGCAAAGGAAAAGGCTGAAAAGGCCAAGCTGGCAAACCCTGTTCGCTCTGGTGCCCAGGCACGGCGCAAGAAAGCCAAGGAAGACAGAGAGCGGAAGCAAGAATACTACCACCAAGCAGCGGTACAAGCCGCAATCGAGCGGAGAAAAGCCAAAACAGAGGAATGAGGTAGAAAATAATGGGCAAAATTGGCGTATATGGCGGAAGTTTTAATCCTCCCCACCTGGGTCACACCATGGCGGTGGCGGAATTTCAAAAAGAATTGGGACTGGATAAGGTGCTGGTGATTCCAGCGGCAAACCCACCCCATAAGGCTCTGCCTGCTGGCTCTGCCCAAGAACATCACCGGCTTGCCATGACCAAATTGGCCATGGCAGACCTGGACTTTGTGGAGGTCTCCGACATGGAGATGACCCGGGGTGGCGAAAGCTACACCGCGGATACTTTGACCGCCCTCCAGAAACAATATCCCAAGGACAAACTGTTTCTCCTCATGGGAACAGATATGTTCCTCTCTTTCCCCACATGGAAGCATCCTAAAAAAATCGCCAACATGGCAACCATCGTCACTGGATTCCGTGGCGGTCGAGAAAACCGAGGAGATTTGGAGGATATGGTTGGCCTAATTGGGAAAAAATACGATGGTAAGGCAAAAATCGTTGAAAATTCCTTTGTGGAAATCTCATCCACCGAAGCCCGCCGGAATTTATTTTTCGGCTGTGGACATCTCAACCTGGCGCCAGCCGTGCTGGACTATATTCATGAAAATAAACTGTACGATTTGGACAAAAACACGAAAAACTTGGAATTTGCAGAACTGAAAGCCTGCAGTCTGTCTCTTCACAAGCTACAACGGGTGCCCCATGTTTGCGGATGTTGCAAAACTGCCGCGGAATTGGCGGAGCGTTGGGGTGCAAATGTGGAAGATGCCCGCCGGGCAGGCATTTTGCACGATGTCACAAAGGCCTTAGAAAAAGAAGAACAGTTGCACTTATGCAAAAAATATGGTATTATGACCAGTGGGTTTGAACGCGAGCACTATAAGCTCCTTCATTCCAAAACCGCAGCCTCTGTGGCGCGAGAAGTGTTCGGTGAAAACGAAGCCGTGTGCCAGGCCATCTACTGGCATACAACAGGCCACGCCGACATGACCTTATTGGAAAAAATTCTGTACATCGCCGACTATATGGAGCCATGCCGGAAATTTGAAGGTGTGGACAAAATGCGCTACCTGACCCAGACAGATTTGGATGGAGCCATGCTCTATGCCTTCCAAATGTCCATCGACCTGTTAAACAGCGAGGGCAAGGAACTGGATGTCTACACGGTGGCGGCGCGAGACTACCTATTGCATGAAAGGAAGTAGCTATGAAATTATTCGGTGGCAAAGGTCATAAGACCGGCAAACGGAGGTCTTCTCGACCAACTTCTACCACACCATCCGTCAAATCTTCCACCTCGTCTCCCACCACACCGCCGGTAGACCAAGCCCATGAGGCGGTCAACCACCGCAGTCGTGGACGGCGCGCCAACAGGAAAAAAGGATTCCATCCGCTGGAGTGGTACAACAAGCTGAGCGGCACCCAAAAGGGGCTTTTGATGTTGGCGCTGTCTCTGGTGGTTCTGGGCGGCGTGGTCTCTGCGGC
>JAWXUJ010000170.1:0-3977 GCA_044432765.1 Eubacteriales bacterium
GCGAAGGCTATCCTGAAATCGGCCTGTACTGGGAAAAAGCCGCTTATGAAGAAGCAGAACACGCCGCTAAATTTGCTGAACTGATCGGCGAAGTCCTGACCGACTCCACCGCCAAGAACCTGGCAATGCGTGTGGAAGCTGAAAACGGCGCAACCGCTGGCAAGTTTGAACTAGCTAAATTGGCAAAGGCCGAAGGCCTGGATGCCATCCACGACACCGTCCACGAAATGGCTCGCGACGAGGCAAGACATGGCAAAGCATTTGCTGGTCTGCTGGCTCGTTACTTCGGTTAATCTGCCCGGAATTTCCCCCACCCTTACAGCCCAAATGGGCTGTAAGGGTGGTTTTTTATGGAACACATGGAAACCCCTCCGCTTTGCGTAGCGGAGGGGTTGACTGGTTTGTATGGTGTTTTTTATTCCTCAATCGCCATCATTTTGTCCACGCGACGTTGGTGGCGGCCGCCTTCGAAGTCGGTGTCCAACCAGGTGTCCACGATTTCCAAGGCCAGCATTTCGCCCACCACGGCGGCGCCGATTGCCATCATGTTGGTGTCGTTATGTTGACGTGTCAGGCGGGCGCTCATTTTGTCGTGAAGCAGGGCGCAACGGATGCCCTTCACCTTGTTGGCGGTGATGGACACCCCAATGCCGGTGGTGCACAGGACGATACCTTTCTCACAGGTGCCGTCTGCCACAGCGCGGGCAGCGGGGGCGGCGAAATCGGGATAGTCACAGCTGTCTAAGGTGTGGGTACCGAAATCTTGGTAGGCAAGACCCCGGGCATCCAGATGTTGTTTCAGTTTTTCTTTCAGCGCCAAAGCGCCGTGGTCACAGGCAAGTGCAATCATGTTCTTTCCTCCATTTGTTACATTAAAATCATCAAATACATAGATAAAATGCCCAAGAACAGGGCAATCACCCACATAATCAGCAATAAATATCGTCCCTTTTCCCAGAGACGGCTGGCAAGGTAACCCAGTCCCAGCGCCACGCAGAAAAACAGAGCGCTGATGCTGGTGGAAAGCCAGGCGACCAACACCGCACCACCCCAAATCAGGGCATAGAGGGCGCTACTCCCCTTCTCTTTCACCGCGCCGTGACACAGGATTGGCACAATGACCACCCCCATCAACAGAAGGGGCCAGTGGGTCATGGTGGTGAACAGAGCGTAGTACAGAGCGAAGCCATTGAAGGCCGTAGCCAGGTTTTTTGCCACTTGAGGAAGCATCATCTGGTAAAATTCCGCATAGAACACGGTGCCGAAAATGGGCAACCCGCCCACCAAGGCTTGGGGTATGTAGCAGGCAATCAAGGTGACGACGGCGCTTGCCAACACCATGATTCCATGGCCTAAAAAGCATCGCCAAAAATGCCCAGTTTCACGGAAATACTCCCAATTCACCAGGAATATAACACCAAAAGTAGGAACTAACAGCAAAATCAACCCGGGGTAGAAGTGGAATCCCACCGCCATGACCGCCCCGCTCAACAAGAGCACGGTCAGCCGGTGCCACAGATTTGGTTGGTGGGCTTGTCCGCTGTAGCTGTAGAGCAGGCAGGCTGTGACCACAATCACCGCCATCGGGCCGGCGGGGGCGAACACATCCAAAGCCACCAAAATGGCAACCAACACCGCCACGGTGCTGTGGCCGGTCATGGACTTCGCCAACCAAAAGGCAGCTCCGGCAGTGACCATGGGCAACACCACATAAGTACCTGCGGCGAAGAACACCGCGGCAAAATCCGAGAAATCCACGGCGAGGCCACCGCTCATGCCATAGCTGACCAGACCGCCGAAAAGTGCCAACACCGCCAGCAGGATGCCATCCACATTGGTCAAACTGTGGTTTGCCCCTGCCCAGGACAGGTTGGATGGCTCCAGTTCGTCCATCCATTGGAGGGTGCCTCTTCGAGGGCGCAACGCCAGGAAGTAGCCCCACAACAGCGCCGCCAAAATGACGCACCAGACTGTGATTGCCACAGGTAAAAACCAAGTGGTCGCCATAAAATCCATGAGCCCGCCTCCTTTTTTCTTCAGTCTGTTTATTGTAGCAAAGTTTTTGCAGAATGGCAATAGGCCAACACCATTTTCCCCACCTTCGACAAAAATTGCAAAATCAGGGCAAAAAACCGCCCGTAGGCGGTTTTTTTACAGGATGACGATTGCCAGGAATTTCATAGGCTTGTCGGTGTGGTTGACGATGGCGTGGGTGTGACCATCGGTGCAGTATTCTGCGTCGCCTTCGTTGAGAATGTAGTCCACACCGTCCTCTTGCACGGTGGCGGAGCCTTCCAGAATCAAATAGATTTCCCCTTCGCCCACATGGGGGTGCACACCGACGGAACATCCTGGTTCCAGGGTCAAAACGGAGCAAATCCGGGTTTTTGCCAGTTCTTCTTGGGAAAAAATGTTGCTCATTTTCACGGAGCCCTCTCCGTTTACCAAGTGTTCGACGACGGTTTCTGTGCGGTCTTGTAGTTTCTTAATCATAATTTTTCTCCTTTTTCGTTTTATGCAGGTGACGGCGTCCTCGCCGTCCCAATGTCGCCAAAGGCGGCATTTTTAATGGATTATTTCCGCAATTCCATAATTTGGTCTCGGAGGACGGCGGCGTATTCGTATTCCAGTTGCTTTGCCGCCTCTTTCATGGCTTTTTCCAGTTTGGCGATTTCCCGCTCTTTTTCCACCTTTGTCATTTTAATGCCACCTTTGCCCGCTTTATCGGAGGCCTCTTTGGAGATTTCCAACAGGGCATGGATGGGCTTGATGACGGTTTTCGGTGTGATGCCGTGGGCTTCGTTGAAGGCCATCTGGATGCCCCGCCGGCGCTGGGTTTCGGTGATGGCGCGATCCATGGAGCCGGTGACCCGGTCGGCGTACATGATGACCCGGCCTTCTGCGTTCCGAGCGGCGCGCCCGATGGTTTGAATCATGCTGGTCTCCGAGCGGAGGAAGCCCTCTTTGTCGGCATCCAAAATGGCAACCAGGGAGACTTCTGGCAAATCCAGCCCCTCCCGGAGCAGGTTGATGCCCACCAGAACATCGAACTTTGCCATCCGCAAGTCCCGGATAATCTCCATCCGTTCCAGAGAGGGCACGTCGGAGTGGAGGTAGCGGACGCGGACACCGTTGGTTGTCAGATAGTTGGTCAAATCCTCGGCCATTTTTTTGGTCAGGGTGGTAACCAAAACCCGCTGTTCCTTGGCGACTACGTCGTTGATATCCCCCAACAAATCGTCGATTTGCCCGGTGACTGGGCGAACGAAAATCTCTGGGTCTAACAGGCCGGTTGGGCGGATGACCTGCTCCACAATCTGGGCACTTCGACTGGTTTCGTACTCTGCCGGGGTGGCGGAGACGTAGATGGTCTGCTTCATTTTTTCCTCAAATTCCGGGAATTTCAAAGGCCGGTTGTCGAAGGCAGAGGGCAGGCGGAAGCCGTAGTTGACCAAGGACTCTTTGCGACTCCGGTCGCCGTTGTACATGGCGCGAACTTGGGGCAAGGTGGTGTGGCTTTCGTCCACCATAAAGAGGAAATCCTCGGGGAAGTAGTCGATGAGGGTCAAGGGCGCAGAGCCTGGCTCTCTGCCGGAAATGACCCGGGAATAGTTTTCAATTCCGGTGCAAAATCCAATTTCTTGCAGCATTTCCAGGTCGTAAAGTGTCCGTTGACGGATTCTTTGGGCTTCCAAAAGTTGGTCGTTTTCCTCGAAATATTTGACCCGCTCTATCATTTCTTCCTCAATTTCCACCATGGCTCTTGCCAGTTTTTCCTTGGAGGCCACATAGTGGGAGGCGGGGTAGATGGCGATGTGGCTGACGATCCGCTCTGGCAGTCCTGACACCACGTTGATTTCCGAAATTCTGTCCACCTCGTCGCCGAAAAACTCCACGCGTATTCCCCGCCCTGCCCAGTAGGCCGGGTAGATTTCCACCGTGTCCCCCCGGACGCGGAAATTGTTCCGGGCGAAGGC
>JAWXUJ010000171.1:0-3952 GCA_044432765.1 Eubacteriales bacterium
AGGAGTAGGCATTGCCTGCCTTTTTCCACTGGTTGCGACACTCTTGAATCAGCCACAGCCCCATCATATTGGCAAGGGGACGAAAGGTGCCTTGGACGGTGCCTTCGTTGGAGAATCCGCTATTCCGTACGCTATCGGTTAAAATGGCGGTTTCCGTCTCCACCCCAAACAGGGACCAGGTGCCACTGGAGCAGAATGCGAAGTTGCCAGTGCCAGGGATGGCAGCGACGGCGGAGGCGGTGTCGTGACCACCCACGGCGCACAGCTTCGCCCGGTTGATGCCCAGTTCCGTGGCGATGGAACTGCGTAATTCACCGCGGACGGTGCCGGCGAAGTCAATGTTTGGCAGAATGTTGGTGGGCAGCCCCAAGGCCTCCATGGTCTCTAAATCCCACCGACGCTCTGTGGCATTATACATTCCAGAGGTGGTGGTGATGGAGTATTCCACGGCCTTTTCACCGGAGAGGAAATAGCCCAACAGATCGGGGGTGAACAGCATGGTGTCCGCCAGTTCCAAGGCGGGATCGCCGTCTAATTTCCGGCGGTACAGTTGATATAATGTATTATAGGAGAAGGGGCCGATGCCAGTACGACCAAACAGGGTGGGGAAGTCCACGGTCTGCCAGGCCCGTTCCATGTCCTGGTCGGTGCAGTGGCGGTAGGAACGAGGGTTGCCCAAGAGTTGTCCGTTTTTGTCCAACAGGCCGTAATCCACGCCCCAGGTGTCCACACCGAAGGAGGCCAAGTCGCCATGTCCACCGGTTTTGAAGCAGGTCAGACTGTTTTTCAGTTGTTGAAACAGGTGAAAAATGTCCCAGTAGAGGACACCGTTGACGTCTATGTAGTTATTTTCAAATCGATGTAGCTCCTCCATAATGATTTTTTTACCATCAAATTTGCCCAAGATACCACGGCCATTGCTGGCACCCATGTCAAAGGCAAGTAAATTCAGTGGGTTATTCATAGATTTCCTCCTCAGAACCAATTTTTCTTAGTATACCACGGTTTTTTCCAATCTGCAAGAAAAATTTCTGTGATTTTACCATATTTATAGCACAATATATCAAAATCACAGACAAACCCAAATAAATACATATTTATTGTGTATTTGCTTAAAAAACGACGAGACAATTTGTACAATATACCGTATTTCAATGAATCTCTTTTGGGCATCTTGACAGAATCACAGAATGGGGGTACAATAAGCTAAACGTTTCGCTGTAAAGGCAGGTGATTCCAATGGCAACCATGAAAGATATTGCAAAAGAAACCGGTTTGTCCTTGGCGACCATCTCTAAATACATGAACGGTGGCAACCTTTTGGAGGGAAATCGGTTGAAAATCGACTCGGCAGTGGAAAAATTGGACTACAAAATCAATTATTTCGCCCGCGGCTTGAAAACCAACCGTTCCATGACCATCGGTGTATTGCTTCCAACCATTGCAAGCGCCTTTTTCGCCAGCATTATGGAGGCTATGGACGAAACGTTTCAGTCACGCGGTTACAACTGCGTCATTGCCACCTACAACTTCGATTCCAAACTGGAACGGGAGAAGCTCCACTACTTCGTCAGTAACAATGTGGACGCGATCGTTCTGGTGCCAGAGCAGATAGAAGGGGACGAACTGGAGAAAATCGTAGGGGACATTCCCTTGGTGCTCTTGGATCGAATGGTTACTGGTGGGTCTTTTGACATGGTGGTCTCCGACAATCTCAATGCCATCTACACCGCCATGGAACGACTGGTGGCAAAAAACCATCGGCGCATTGGCATCATCGTAGGACCACAAACCATCTCCACCGCCTATGAGCGCATGGTGGGCTACCGTCGGATTTACCAGGACTACCAACTTGAGTTGGACGAGAACTTGATTGCCGTAGGGGACTATGACGTGGAATCGGGACATCGCCTGTTCATGGAGCTGATGAGCTGTCCAAACCCGCCCACCGCCATCTGCGTTACCAACTATGACATGACCGTAGGAGCCGTCACTGCCGCCCATGCCATGGGCATCCAACTGCCAAATCAGGTTGATTTCATCGGTTTCGACAACATCGACCTCTGCGCCGTAACCTCGCCACCCCTGGAAATCGTGGAGCAACCGGTGACCCAACTGGGTACCGCCGTTGCGGAACGGATATTGGCGCGTTTGGATGGAGATGAATCAGCGCCTCAATTATTACGTCTGAAATGCAAAATCACTTGTTTTGAACCACTACATTTTTAATCTTGAAGGGAGCATATCACTATGAATCGTAATCAAATGGATCTGCCCAGAATTGGCATCCGCCCAACCATCGACGGTCGTCGCAACGGCGTTCGCGAGGGCTTGGAAGTCCAAACCATGAACATGGCAAAATCTGCCGCCAAACTGATTCAAGACAACATTCGCTACGCAAGTGGCGATTCTGTAGAAATCGTCATGGCCGACACCACCATCGGTGGCGTGCACGAGGCCGCAATGTGCCAAAACAAGTTTGAAAAAGCCGGCGTTACCATCACCTTGACCGTCAGCCCCTGCTGGTGTTACGGCACTGAGGTCATGGATCAAGACCCCAACACCATCAAGGCCGTCTGGGGCTTCAACGGCACCGAACGTCCCGGCGCTGTGTTCCTGGCTGCTGTTTTAGCATCCCACACCCAAAAAGGTCTGCCTGCCTTCGGCATCTACGGTCACGATGTCATGGACGCCAACATGACCGACATCCCTGCTGACGTTGCTCGCAAGATTTTGCTCTTCGCAAAATCCGCCATTGCCGCAAAAACCATGCGTGGCAACAGCTATTTGCAAATCGGCTCCATGTGCATGGGCATCGGCGGATCCATTTTGAACCAAGACTTCATGCAAAACTACCTGGGTATGCGTTCTGAATCCGTGGATGAAACCGAAATTCTCCGTCGCATGGACAACGGCATCTACGATTCTGAAGAATTTGCAAAAGCCCTGGCTTGGACCAAGGAAAACTGTGTCCAAGGCTTCGATAAAAACCCAGACGACATCAAATTCAACGAGTCGCAATATGCAGAACAATGGGAATTTGTGGTCAAAAATATGCTGATTGTCAAAGACTTGATGTTCGGCAACCCCAAACTGGCAGAGATGGGCTTCGTGGAGGAATCCTGTGGTCACAACGCTATCGCCGGCGGTATCCAAGGCCAGCGACAATGGACAGACTACAAGCCAAACTTCGACTTCTTGGAAGCCATGTTGGCAAGCCAATTCGACTGGAATGGCATCCGGGAATCCATCACAATGGCTACCGAAAATGATACCCTCAACGGCGTTTCCATGCTGTTTGAACACCTGCTCACCGACCGCCCCGGCATCTTCGCTGATGTTCGTACATACTGGTCTCCAGAGGCTGTTAAGCGGGTCACCGGCAAGGATTTGGAAGGCTACGCTAAGGACGGAATCATCCACCTGATCAACTCTGGCGCAGCCGCTTTGGACGGCACCGGTGCTGCTTCTGACGAAGACGGCAACCCCACCATCAAGGCTTTCTACGATATGACCGATGCAGACACAAAGGCTTGCTTGGACGCCACCGAATGGTGCCCTGCTGACCAATTCTATTTCCGCGGTGGCGGTTTCTCCAGCCACTTCATCGGCGGTACCAGAGGCGGTATGCCCATGACCATGGCTCGCATTAACTTGGTTCACGGCTTAGGCCCTGTCCTCCAACTGGCTGAAGGCTACAGCTGTGATCTGGACAAAGATGTCTACAAGGCGTTGGACGAACGCACCGACAAGACCTGGCCCACTACCTTCTTTGCACCTGTTCTCACCGGTGAAGGTTCCTTCAAGGACGTCTACTCCGTCATGGCAAACTGGGGCGCAAACCACGGAGCATTCTGCTACGGTCACATCGGCGATCAACTGATCACCATGGCTTCCATGCTCCGCATTCCTGTCTGTATGCACAACGTGGCAGAAGACCGCCTCTTCCGCC
>JAWXUJ010000172.1:0-3942 GCA_044432765.1 Eubacteriales bacterium
GTGGGGTTCATGGTGGAGCAGTCGACGGTCAAGGCCTCGATGGCACCATCGGTGGCACGCATACCACAGCTGATGTCGCCACCCTCAAAAGCGGGGCCGGCGGAGCAGGCACAGGACATCATAAAGTCGCTGTTTCCGAAGACGATTTCGCCGTTGGTGCCCAAGTCAATGAACAGGGAAAAGTCCTCTTGGTTCCACATCATGGTCGCCAACACGCCGGCGGTGATGTCGCCACCGACGTAGGAACCGATGTTGGGGGCGGTAATCAAGTCAGCTTGGGGGTGTGCGTGTAAATCCAGGTAACCAGCCTTCATGCCCTTGTTGATGAAGAAGCTGGGGATGTATGGTTCCATGCGGATGGGGTCACCGTCCAGCCCCAAAAACAGATGGTTCATGGTGGTGTTGGCAGCCACGGACAGGCGCATAATCCGCTGTGGTCCGATATCTACGGTTTTGCACAGTAAGTCCAAAATAGGGTTGATGGTGTCCTCAATGACGGCCTTTTGGAGCCGTTTGATGCCACCCTTTTTCTGTTGTTCCAGAATCCGATTGATGACATCAGCGCCGTATCGGATTTGACCGTTGCCGGAGGAGGCCTTGGCAAGGATTTTGCCGGTTTTCAGCTCTGTCAGGACGATTGCCACGGTGGTGGTACCGATGTCGATGGCGGCAGCGCACATGGGTGCGGTTTCAGACTGGGCAACCACGTCAAACACCACGAAACGCTTCGCCAAAAGGAGGCCATCACAGCGGATTTTAAAGTTGTTTTCCCGGAGTACGCTTGCCATACGCACCATGGCACCGAAGGTGATTTTGATGGTTTCCAAGCCCAACTTTTGTTGCAGTGCCAAAATGAGCCGTTCGTTGTCAGGCAAAGTGTCGTCCAGGGAGGGTTCATCCATGTCCACATCCACAGTGGCAAAGTTGTTGGTGAAATCGATGCCGGCACCTTGGATGTTTTCCATGACCTCACGGAAGATTTCCTGCTCTTTGCCTGTGGACAAATCGGCGGTTTTCATCCGGCTTTGGTAGGCAGAGGCGATGTCTGGCACCATGACCGCTACGTCCTCGCAGACGGTGGACACACAGGCCAAACGCCAACCGGCTTCGTAGTCCTCGTCGGAAATATGTAGGGTTTTCAGGCCGTCCACTGTACCGGACATGAGGCGCACCTTACATTTGCCACAGGCGCCGTTGCCAGAACAGGGGGCATCGATGACCACATTGGCGGTTCTTGCCACTTCCAGCAAATTGTCGCCAACATTGGCATCGGTGCGGACTTCTCCGCCCTGTTCAAATCGAAAAATGACTTCCATGTTGTTCTCCCTTAACGTAAATTGCACATTCTGCAGCGTAGGGAGCGACGCCCTCGTCGCTCCGGCAGTAGGCATGATGAAATAGGTAAAATTTGGGGCAAAATCACAAAATTTTACCACATCACCTAAGATTTTTAGAAAATTTTGGATTGTGCGGTCGGAGCGACGAGGGCATCGCTCCCTACCACAATGTCAATAGTATCCTTACATCATAGGCTCCATGCCCAAGACTGGGTGGTTTTTCTCGGTCAAATAGTCCAGCAGTGCTTCGCCTTCGGTGCAGATGGTTTCATCGGCCACCATGGAGGCAAAGTCCTCAATGCCGTACAGTTCTTTGGCGGTTTTGTTGAGACGTTCACTGACATCATCCTTCAATTCCTTGGGCATCCAGACAATGCGGGCAATGCCGCCCTCGGCTCTGGCGAACTTTTTGGAGGAGATGAAATGGCGACCGTGACCCATAAAGCCAGGAGTTTGCACACCGCCACCGGTCATGGAGGCCAACTCGCCGAAGGTCATGCCGGCGGGGGTCATGCCAGCGTATTCCCGGTTGACCACCATGAGACCGCCAGAGAATGGTTCCATGCCACAGATACATTCAAAGCAACCGCAGGAGGTCATGGGGTCTTCCAAAATGGAGTACAAGGTGACGGCTTCCACCGCGCCGTGGGTGGCATCGGCAACGGTTTTGTTGACGGTGTCGTAGCGACCGGTGCTTTCATCGGTGCAACCCTCTTTCAAGATGGGTTGACTGGGACCATTGGGGTCCAATTCATAGGTTGCTTTGGCATCCAGCCAAGAGACTGCGCCACAGAGGCCAAGCCGTTCCGGTGTGACCACACAGCAGTGGGCAGGGGCAAAACTCTGGCACAGGATGCAGGTGTAGAATTCATTGACGGATTCATCGGTCATGGTTGCCAAACGCTCATCGCGGGCGGCATAGGTTGGCATGGCGACTTCATCCAAAATACGCTTGGTTTCGGCTTCTTCTGTAACCATGGTGATTTGGCATTTGTCCACAACGGCATCAAATTCGTCCATAATCATTACATACAGAACTTCGGCGAAGTCCTTTAGGCGCAGGCCTTTTTCAAAGGCTTCTTTGCTGACCCGGATGCGGAATTGATTCCGTTGACCGGTGTGCATGACGCCTTCCATATAGTTGAACCAGGCGTGAATTTTACGTTCGATGACGGCTTCAAAGTCAGCCTGCATTTTTGCGCCAGCCACTTCGATGTAGGTTGCCAAAGACAGGCTGTCTGTGCTGTCCAAATCGCCACCAACGATGGTGATTTTGTGGTCTTCCACCTCTGCCAAATCGCGGCATTTCACCAGTTCACAGGTGGGGTGTTTGCCGGAGTAGAACTCCATCTGCATATCGGCTTTCCGTATAATTTCACCCTCAAAAGCCGGGGCAAATGGGACAGGAATGGGCAATTCCTTGACTTTTATCTTGATATTCCGCATAGCCAGGGAGTGCTTGGCAGTCTGTGCATGGTCGGTGACACTTTCCAGTGCACCGGGTACTTGATGCTCACCCAAGTCCACATCCACAATGACAGGGAAGCCCAGTGCAATGGCACCTGCACCAGCGGAAACCACCACGTTGGAAAGCTCGCCGTAGGTGTTGACAAAGGCAGGGACACGCTCTTTGGTGTAGGCCAACAAGCCCGCCAAGTCCCCAGGTTGGACGTTGCCGAAAATCAAAGCAGCGCGGATGGCCACGGTGACCACGTGAATCACAGCGGTGACGTCAGCGCCCAAAGGCACGACCCGCATTTCCAGCCCCATTTTCACCCCTTGTTCAGCAGCTTGCCCGATAACATCACCGATGAGGAAGGTCATGAGTCCTTTGGATTGGTAGTCTTTGATGGTGGTTGCCACAGTGGCGGGATCATCGGCCTTGCCCAGAACGACAGCGACACCAGGAATGTCCCCAGTGACCAGGGGCACGCCCAGGGAGCGGATGATGGGGTCGGGCACGAAGCCGATACCTGCATCATTGGCATAGGCATCTGGCTCCAAAAATTTTAAACCCTCCAAGATTTCTGCGCCAACGGCGGTGGCAAGGCCAGCATTCAGGGCTTGCCCCAAGTCTTCTTGGTTGGTGATTAAGCTTTTTAAGACACCGACACAGGCGGTCAAGTCCCCCAAAGTGGCGACCTTCACACCGGTTGCGGCGTAGATGGTGGGGAAGAAATAGGCGGTGTCAGGAAATGCGATTTTTTGGTCGGGACCGTATTTGGCGATGGCATCGTTGACAGCACCTTCGGTCAGACCAGCGACGGCATTGGATCCGCCATAGATTAAATCGGTTAATACACTCATAATAATTCCTCCTACATAAAATAAATAAAAGTTTGTAGGGGCGAGCCCCGCCCGCCCGAAGATCAAACGTACCAACGGACGAGTATGGTTCGCCCCTACAATTAGGATGCCCGATCTCAAAAAAATCCGCCAAGCCACTGCTGTGGCTTGGCGGATGCAGAGTAATTCCTAGAATCTGCCTGTCCGTTAAGCCGAAGGCTTAGATGTCCAGATAGGAGTCGGAGTACAGTTCGTTGTTCTTGAAGATGTCGCAGGACTTGATGGTTTCCATCAGGCGCAGGTCGTTGGGGTTGACGAT
>JAWXUJ010000173.1:0-3926 GCA_044432765.1 Eubacteriales bacterium
GTCCAACACTTCTTTGTTGGTCATGACGAAACCAGTGGCAAGGCCGTCTTTCAGCCCAGATACGGGAGGTACGGCAGCTTGGGAGCCAGTGGCGATGACCAGACGGTCACAGGTCAGGACTTCTTCACCAGCCAGCACTTCGTACTCGCCAGCGGCACTTCTGCCCTTGACGGTGCCAGCGGCGGTGTAGACTGTAACGCCGTGGGATTTCATGGCGGCACCAACACCAGAGACCAGTGTTTTGACGACTTTTTGTTTCCGCTCAAAGACCTTGCTGTGGTCGAACTTTACGTCGGAAGCGGAGAAACCATAGGCTTCGCCATGCTTGGCGGCAGCGTATTGTTTTGCGCAATAGAGCAGGGTTTTGGTGGGGACGCAACCTTCGTTGAGGCAGACACCACCCAAGTGTTCTTTTTCAATGACGGCAGTTTTCAGACCGCCAGAAGAAGCGCGTTCCGCGCACAGGTAGCCACCAGGGCCACCACCGATTACAATTACATCAAATTTCATATGTATTCTCCCTTACATGGCCAAAAGGGTCATAAAGTTTTCCAGATTCTTGCACAATTCTGCCATAAAGCGACCGGCAGGTGCGCCATCGATGACCCGGTGGTCGAAGGTCAGGGACAGACCCATGGCTTGGTATGTTTCGATGTTGCCATCTTTCACGCCTTTGATTTTGGTTTCCATGCCACAGATGCCCAAAATGCCGGTCTGTGGTGGGTTGATTACTGGGGTGAAGCTCTCACAGCCCAGGTTGCCCAAGTTGGACACGGTGAAGGTTGCGCCAGTCAGCACATCAGGGGATGCTTTGCCTGCCTTGGTGTCGGAGGCCAAAACCTTGACGGATTGGGACAGTTCCAACAGGCTCATATGGTTTGCATCGAAGATGGTGGGAACCATGAGACCGCGGTCTGTGTCACAGGCAAAGCCCAAGTTGACATCAGCGAAGCGACGCATGGTCACATCGTCCAGCATATTGGCATTCAAATCCTTGTGGTTTAGCAGTGTCTTGGACACGGCAAACATGACCATATCGCCCAGAGAAATCTTGGAGATGTCCCCTTCCATGCCCTTGAGCATTTTGCGATAGGCTTGGATTTGAGTGGCATCGAAGCTGAAGTTCAGCGTCAGTTGTGCCATGGTGGAAAGGGACTTGACCATGGACTTAGAAATTGCCTTGCGGATACCAGACAGCTTCACGTCCTCAAAGGCGCTTGCTGGCTTGGCGACAGGAGCGGCAACAGGTGCGGTTTCCACCACAGCAGCTACAGGAACGCCTTCTTCCATCAAACGGCGGATGTCACGTTCAATGACACGACCGTTGGGGCCAGTGGCGCTGGCATAGGATGTGTCCACGCCGGCGCGCTCTGCCAGGTTTTTGGCTCTGGGAGAGATGCCATGTACCACATCGGAAGAGGCGGCAACTGCTTGGCTGATTGCCGCAGCCATTGGAGTTTCCTCTGCAACAGGAGCAGGGGTGACTTCTTCTGCCGTACCGCCTTCTGGACGGAGGCCTGCGGTGTCTTCACCAGGGTTGCCCACTGCGCAGACATTGATCAGGACTGGTACTTCATCACCGGATTCAAAATAGATGTCCAGCAAGGTGCCAGCGGCGGTGGATTCACATTCAAACTCCGCCTTGTCGGTTTCGTAGGTAAACAGGATATCACCTACAGCGACGGTGTCGCCGATTTTTTTCGTCCATTGACCGATGATACAGGATTCAACTGTAATACCAGCCTTGGGCATCAATACGCCTTCTGCCATGATAATCTCTCCTTCTTATTTGGTTAAAGTTTTGAGCAGATAGCTTTCTGCTTCTGCATTCCACAGACCGTTGGTCTTGGCGACCATGTCTGCCAGGGTTTTGAACATAGGGTCGGTTTCGCCCTTGGCGGCGAAGTCTGCGATGGCGGTCAGTTCCATGTCAATGCCGGTGTAAATCAGCTTCTTACCGCCGGGAATGTGGGGCAGGTTCAAGGTGGTGGGGATGACTTCACTCATGCCACCAATGTGGGTGACCAAGATGGATGGGTCAAGCAAGCCTTTGGTGGTCATATCCAACGCTTCCACCAAGTCGGAAGTGTTGCCACCAGAGGTGCCAACCAAGTGGGTGGATGCGTAGTGGACGTTGTAGAAGTTGAATTTAGCGGAGAATTCGGTATTGGATGGACCTGCAAAGAAGTTCATACAACCGTCTTCACCCAGGATGGCATCGCCTTGTTCCACAACGGGAGCAACAGGCGCGAAGACCAACACGTCGTCGAAGCCAGTGCCACCAGAGATTTCACGAAGCTCGGCAACTGGGTCGCCCGAACCAGTGTTTTTGTAAATCAGCTTGACGCCGTACTTTGCAGCTTCTTCCACGGACAGGATTTGCGCAGCGCGGGACAGTCTGCCGTCATCGATGTCGGTGACAACAAGAAGACCAGGGCGACGGTCGCAATGGATGATGTAGTCGATGGCGGCCAGACCCATGGGGCCAACGCCAGCCAGAATTGCCATTTTGCCACCCTCTTTGATGCCCATGACGTGTTCATAGGAACCGCGGACGGTGTGGTACATGGCGTGGAAGGTACCGATGACACAGCTGAGAGGTTCCGCCAGGGAGCCACCGAAATAGCTGTCACCGCCGTAGGGCAACAGGCAACCCATCTCCATCACCTCTTGCGGGATGATGATGTAGGTGGCGTTACCGCCGATGTATTGGTAGGAGTAGCCAGGTGCATCCAAAGAGCCTTTGTAGTTGAGGGCAGGTTGGATGGCGAATTTTTCGCCATCTTTGAATTGGTCTTTCCACTTTTCGCCGACGGCAACGATTTCGCCGCAAAATTCATGACCGATGATCACAGGATTTTCAGCGCAGTTGTCGGGAACACGCTTGTGGTCTGGGCCTTGGTCTGCCGCCTTGTAAGAGGACATACAAATGCTGTCAGAAACCACTTTTGCCAGGATTTCGTCGTCTTTCATTGCGGGAAGTTCAAATTCCTCCAAGCGCAAATCTTTTTTGCCATACAGGCGAACTGCTTTTGTCATCATAATCGATTAGCCCCTTTATATGTATTTTAATTATTTGATTTATCTGTATTGTACGACAAATCAGACACAATGTCAACCCTATTTTTTTCGTTTTTTTCGTTTTGCACGTGATTTTAACCAGTATTCCGCAGAGTTTTCACTCGGATTTCCATATTTCGGATGATAAAGCTATTTTTTAAATGTTGTTTTGTGTTGTTTTTGAAATAAGAAATCCACAACTTGTTCCCATGACAAAAAAACACCGGATTTTTTGTGAATTTTACCCATTGGTTTCCACGTTTTTCCTCGGTTTTCCCACTCTTTTTTGTCTGGGTGCAAATAAAGAGCAAACCCACCGTGTTTGGGTGGGTTTGCTCTTGAAATAAAGCAACATTTTTAATCTTTTAAAATTTCTGGAGAAAGTTTTAAAATTCGCATGGCATTTTGATAGTCCATTTGGAATTTTTGGACTTCGGTCAAGGGCAGGCCTTCGTATCGCTTTCGCTCTGCGGCTGGACTCCACATGGGATAGTCGGTGGCGAAGAGAATTCGGTCAGTCCCCCACCCTGCGATCAGCGCCATCACCTTTTCATCGTCCATGGCGAACATGGAGGAAGAGCAGTCCACGTAGTAGTTGGGGTATTTGGACAGCCGTTCCAAGGCCTCATCCCAAACGGAGAAGCCTCCAAAGTGAGCGCCAATCATGGTCAAATTAGGAAATCGTTCCAAGACCGGGATGATGTTGTCCGGGTTGGAATTCTGAAACCGTTTGTCTCCTGCGTGAATCAAAACTGGCAATTCGTATCGGTCGCACAGCCCCAAAATCGACATACTACCTTCGCTGTCTAAGGAGAATTTCTGAATATCTGGGTGGAGTTTCACCCCTTTTAATCCCAATTCCAGGG
>JAWXUJ010000174.1:0-3903 GCA_044432765.1 Eubacteriales bacterium
ATCAAGCGGGTGGACTTTTTGGCCGACACTGCCTATACGGCCACGGCCACAGGTCTGATCAATTTCACCAGCGACACAGGTGCGTCGGCTGCGGTTGCGCAGGAGAGCTTCCTCCACTTGGAAAATGGCAGCATCATGGCGCTATGTGACGGTGTCCTCTTCGATTTCAATGATCTCTCCGACAACTTCATCAACAACTACTACATAACTGCCCAACTTCCCATCGCTGCCAACGGTGGAGAGTATGTGGCGGAGACCACCTCTGGCTCCATCACCTTTGGTGACCACCTTTGGAAGGTGTCTGACAGCAAGTACTTAATTCGCTCGGAACAATTGTCCGTTCACTTCTCAAACGATGATGTTCGAGAAGTGAGTAACTATGTCCAAATCTCCACCACGGCCGATGGCATTGTGCAAATTCTCACCGAGGAAAACATCTGGTCCACCATCTCCGATTCCTGCTATATCGAAACCGCAGGGGGCGTACAAATCTATCCCACAACCCAGTTGGTGCAAAATGGCTCCTATACCATGTCCATGGCAAAACTCTCCGCCAACATCGACGATGCCATCGTTTTGACCGAGGATGAAACCCGCCGTCAAATCGTGCCAGAACTGAATCTGGAAAGCGTGGATGGTGAAGATGGAGAAGCTGGTGAAGTGGGTGTCAACGGCACCAACGGTGACGCTGGTACAGCTGGCCGCACTGGTACAGAAGGCGAAGCTGGCGAAGACGGCATCATCGGTACCGATGGCCTGTCTGGTGACGGCGGTGAAACCGGTGTGTCTGGTACCTCTGGTGAACTGGGTGCCACAGGTCTGGCTGGCGAGTCTGGCGATGATGGCGACAAAGGCTCCAAAGGTTCTAGCGGTAGCGATGGCGCCACTGGTACCGCTGGTAGCAACGGCCAAATCGGTAAGGACGCCTCCGTGGAAACCACGGTCAACAGCGCCTTGCCCTCTATGAGCGTTGTGGAGTGGAACATCTCTGCCACAGGGCTGAACTTTGCTGTCAGCATCTCTGATACAGGCGGACTGTTGGATGGATTGAGTAAATCTGCTACAGTTGTGATTACCAACTTAACCACTGGCGAGGAAATTATATGTTATCATTCGGAGCAAAACTCGTCTAACTATGAAATAGGAAGCGATTCTGAAGAGGGCATTCCATCCACCTATATGTCCGATGAAACTGTGGTGTACTTGGGCACATTGGCTGAGCCTTTGGAAGCTGACACCAAATACAATCTATCTATCTCTGGCTACTATGAAGCCAATGACATCATCTTCTCCAGAGAATTCCTGACCCGCGATTTCTATACCGACTCCTCTGGCGTCAGCATGGCATTCAACGACTCCACCACCAGCACCATCACGGTGGATGTCTCCATACCGGATGATGCACAATCCATCGATGTGGTATTGTTGACCAGTTCTCAAAATGACAAGTATGTTTTGGACAGCTCAAGCTACACCCAACTGATCACCATCTCTTTGGTTGACAACTCTACATGGCAGATTGCCGATAGAACACCAGGGGTTTCCAACAGTTTTAGCAGTGGTGCTTCGGTGGTGTCCATCACCTTCGACAGCTTGGACTCCAATCGGAACTACATCTGCCGCACGGAGTTGACCACTACGGACTATACGCAACTTTTGAACTCCTCTTTGAATGTGTATACCTTGAAGGCGACACCATATAAGACAGACAGCACTGCGGTTCCAACTGTAATCTACAACCGCACCACAGGTGCATTCGAAGTGTTCCGCCCAACGGTAACTGATTCCGACGGTGCTGTGGTCAACTATATCTACACCGCTTATGATGCGTCTGGAAATCAGGTGGGCATCTCCCACACCGTCAGCGCTGCAAACACCAGTGGCGAAAGTTTCTATCTGAGCAGCGGTGAGTACTACTACTTTAATGTAACCATGGAATACTACGACAATGAAAAAACCGTCTATGTGGATTTGGGCGATACATCGGGCATTGTGGCCACTGGCGATTCCATGCCGACCCTTACGGCGACAGGTTCTGACAAGGCGACTTTTAACAGTTGGGATGGTACCATCAACATCAACCTTGGCACTAACTCTTCCATCGAGGTGGATTCCGGCAATACCATGACCGTTCTTATCTATGCAGACCAAGTTGCCATCAGTCGTTCCATCACCATGACCGCCTTTGGAACCACGGCTACAGATACCTATGGACTTTCCACTGCCAGTGTGACACAAGGGGATACCACCAACACCTATACCATTGCATTGGATTTGGACAGTCTGTGTGCCAACGTGACCTACACGGTGGAAGTCTATGGCAACCTGAATTTGGGCGACAGTGTGGAGTATATCAACCAGCTGATTGGGTCTGTCAACTTTACCACCAAGGACACCAATACCATCTCGGCTTCTTGGGTTGACAATACAGCTGAGGATTCTGCCAATATGGCAGTCACCTTGTCTTTGGAACCTACTTTCGACGCGACCGATGCAGCAACAGATAGCTACAAGGCCTATGTGGTCGAGGAGTTGCAACAAGGTGAAGTGGTGCTGAACTTGACCAGTGGTTCAGGCAATACCTCCATGTTGATCAGTACCTATACCATTCCATCTGCGGATATGGAAGATTTGTACGATGGAACAGGTGTGAAGATCACCACCAGTGAATCCTTCAAAAGCACCAATTTGCCATCTGGTGTCTCCTATACCATCAGCATTGCCTCCATCACGGATGATACTTGCGATGTGGAGAATGTGGTGGGCTATGTCAATGAATTTGATGACATTGAGAACTCTAGCATTTCCTTCTCCGTGGCACAACAACCACCCAGCCTACTGACAGACCCCACCGCAGGTGTGAAAGTCACAGAGGTTCTCAATAAAAATGTGGCCAACTATGGCGGTGTGTACAATTCAAACTTGGGAGACGACGAAGTCGTTGGTTATGTGCTGGCTTCCACCTATAACAATGAGCTGAATTTGGCTTATTCTGTGACCTACTACGCCATGGAATTCAACAAATTCTACAATTCTGTGGTAGCAGACACAGACCCCATTGCACAGGATTTGGATGATAGCTTTATCAAGCGGGTGGAGCTACCTGTGAACAGCGGTGAATCGACACCACCAGAAATTGTCCTTCTTTTTGGATCTGGAACCAACAATGGTGCCCTATACGCTGGGCGTTATGTCTACAACTGTGGTGAGGTTGCCACAATTACGGCTCCGGATGGTACCTTAGAGCTGCAATCGGGCATGGGACGCGGGTTCCGCTACATCTTTGCTTATACAGTGGAGTACACCACCGATGGCGATACGGCAAATGGCAAAACCTACCCCTATGACTCATCTGAATATACCACCTACCGCGATCTCTATGGCGTTGGCGGTCTGGGAGACAATAAGGTCAGTATGGCTAAAACGAAAATGTATATCCTCAACTCTGGTATCTATAGTGTCAGTCGCGTGTTGCCAGAATTCTACAGCTACGTTGCAGAAAATGAGGATTACGATGGTTCGAGAGAATTGGTGGTCCATTACACATTTAATGATGTGGATGGTACCATCAATACGACCAGTGCCACCAGTCCGACACAAGTTACCTATGGTGATACCTCATTGGCCATCAATGATACGCCGCTGGATAACACATACAGCAATGCCACCAACTGGTATACCATGGACTTTTCGTATGCCTTAAACTACAATGCTTCGGACACCATTTCACCCGTTGTGGAAGCGGATTTGTATCAGTTGGATTATGACTATCTGGTGACACAGGGCTTATTCTCAGAAGAGTCCAATGCAGTCTATTTGGGTAATTTCCCAGTAGAGGGCAACTGGGAAAAAGGGCTGGAATCCACTTACTCCTCTGTAACAAACCTGTTCTCCACCTCTATG
>JAWXUJ010000175.1:0-3814 GCA_044432765.1 Eubacteriales bacterium
CCCACACTTTGAAACCGGTGTCCCCTGGGGTGAAAAAGCATTTCTCGCCGTAGGGCAAGCCGTCGGGAATGTGGGTTTTGCGGTAGATGCCCAAATTGGAGCCATCGGCATCCAAAATGGCAACGGAGTTGAATCCTGTGTTGCCACTTTTTTCGTAAAAACTGATGGGGAGCACCACGCTTAGTTCTTTTGCAATCTTGGAAAAGTGGGCAATGGCTGGATTTTCCGCCACTGAGGTAGCCAATCCCATATAGTCCAAATTGTGTTTTTTGCAGAAGTATTCCGTCTCGAACAGCTCTTGAATCAAGATGATATTGGCGCCTTGGGCGGCGGCTTTTCGGACGTTTTCCTCGGCTTTTGCAATGTTTTCCAGGATGTTCATGGTGCAGGCCATCTGGGTGGCTGCAATTTTTACAGTTCTCATAGGGGTCTCCTTATAAAAGGGAGGGCGAGTCATCCTCGCCCTCCCCACGCTTTATTGTTTCAGTTTTGTCCACATGGCTTCGTAGGTGGCTTGGGTGTCGGTGTCCAGATTTTGGATGAACTCGCCGGCGGAGATGACTTCATCGGGGATGTTCTTTGCAATGTTGTCGATGTAGTCAGCGCCCAGAATGTCCAGTGCAGCGGTGTTGGGGTTCAGGTATGGCAGCTCTTCGGAGCAGGCGGCAGAGGCTTCTGCAGTCAGGATGTAGTCGATGAATTGGTAGGCGGCATCGGTGTTCTTTGCGCCTTTGGGAATGGTCCAGTTGTCCAAGAAGAGGTAGGCACCCTCTTCAGGGAAGACGATTTCGATGTCAGGGTTTTCCTCCATAGCCAGGGCGACTTCTGCGTTCCACATAACGCCCACGTTGCAGTCGCCGGAAATCAGCACGGATTTGGGGCTGTCACTGTCGTAGACGGTGATGATGTCTTTCAAAGTCAGCAGTTTTTCTTCGATTTCTGCCAGTTCGTCTGGGTCAGAGGTGCTCATGGAGTAGCCCAAGGACTTGGCGGTCATACCGATGATGGCGCGGGAGTCGTCCAAAACCACAGCTTGGCCTGCCAAAGCGGTGTCGAACAAGTCGTCATAGCTGGTGATTTCTGTGGTGACATTGGCAGTGTTGACGGCGATGGCGGCGATGCCACCCATGTAGGGGATGCTGTAGACGTTGCCGGGGTCATAGGATGGGTCCATGTAGGCATCGGACAGGTTGCCCAAATTGCTCAACTTGGATTTGTCCAATTCTTCCAACATATCTTGGGCAATCATTTTCTCCACCATGTAGTCAGAGGGTTGAATTAGATCGTAGGTGCCTTCGGCCTCGGAGTGGACTTTGGCGTAGATGTCTTCGTTGGAGGAAGCATAGGTGATGTTGACCTTGATGCCAGTTTCCTCTTCAAAGCCTTGGAGCACGGATTCGGGGACGTATTCTGTCCAGATGAACAGGTTCAAGGTGCCAGCGTCTTCGGTTTTGCTACCACAGCCGGTGAGGGGAGTCAGAGCCAAGGCGCCTGCCAGCGTCAAGGCCAGTGTTTTTTTCAAAAATGGTTTTTTCATGGGGAAACCTCCTAGTTTCTGCATTTTTTCTTAATTTTTTTCACGGTTTTTTTGAGTAAGTCGGTCTGGGTCAGCACCACAAAGAAGATGGTAGCCACAAGAACCAACGTAGACAATGCGTTGATGGCGGGGGAGACACCCATTTTCACACTCTCCATAACCTTCAATGGGAAGGTGGAAGTGGTGCCGTTGACAAAGTAGCTGATGATCACATCGTCAATGGACAGGGTGAAGGCCAAAATGGCGCCGCCAGAGATGCCAGGTGCCAGCACTGGCAAGGTGATGCGGAGAAAGGTGACAATCCGGTTGGCACCCAAGTCCATGCTGGCCTCCTCGATGGAGCCGTCGTAGCCGTGGAGCCGGGCGCGGATGTTGAACACCACAAAGGGAACGGAGAAGGTGGCGTGTGCCAAAATCAAAGTCACCATACCGCGGGTTAGGGACACATTGGAGAACAGTGTCAAAAGGGCGATGCCCAAAATGATTTCCGGGATGACCACTGGGATATACAGCAATCCATCGATGATGTTTTTGCCTTTGAATTGGTATTTGTACATGCCAACTGCCGCCAAGGTACCAAGCATCACTGCCAGAATGGTGCTTGCCACGGCGATGGTCATGGTGTGACCGAAGGCCTCCAAAATGGAGCTGTTGCTACCGTCAAACAGCTTGACGTACCAGTCCAATGTAAAGCCTTTCCAACTGAGATAGGGCTTGGTGGTGGTGGCATTGAAGGAGTTGGCGACCACCACGGTGATGGGGCAGAACAGGAACAGATAAATCAGGGCGCAATAGATGGATTTGCCGACAGAAACGGCTTTTTGCTTGGCTTGCTTGTTCATGTGCTACACCCCCAAACTTTCCATATCGCCACCAGTTGCCTGATAGATTTTCACCATAATCAAGGTGACGATGATTAAAATAATGGCAAGGGCGGAGCCCAAAGGCCAGTTATTTGCGCTGAGGAATTGGCGTTCAATCAAGTTGCCGATGACGTCGGAGTTGCCACCACCCAAAATGTCGGAGACGAAGAAGTAGCCAAGGCAAGGGATGAACACCATGATGCTCCCGGAGAAGATGCCACCACTGGTCAGGGGTAAAATCACCTTGAAAAAGGTTCTGGCAGGCTTTGCGCCCAAGTCAGAGGAGGCCTCTAGCAGGCTTTTGTCCAGTTTTTCAATGGCGGTGTACAGGGGCAAAATCATAAAGGGGAACAGGCAGTAGATCATGCCGAAGATGGTGGTTTCCGTGGTGTAGAGCATACTCAGTGGCTCTTGAATGATGCCCAGTGCTTGGAGGCCTTCATTGATCCAACCAGAGGTGCCCAACAGTGTGCGCCAGCCGTAGACCCGAATCAGGGAGTTTGTCCAAAATGGGATGATGACCAACATATAGAACAGATTGCGGTGCTTACTGGTGGTGCGGGCGATGAAGTAGGCAAATGGATAGCCGAAGACAATGCAGGCCAGTGTGGCAATCAATGCGATTTTCAGGGACTGGAGATAGACCTTGATATAGCTGGGGTCAACCAGTGCTTTGTAGTTTTTCAGGGTGAAGGAATAGGACACATTGCCCCACTCATCCAGCCCGCAGAAACTCATCACCACCACATAGACCAGTGGAACTGCCACCAGAAGGAGAAGCCACAGGGACAGGGGTCCAACCATGACGGCAGGTGCCAAATTACTGGAGTGTCGTTTTTTCAATTTCATAGGACACCTCCTACGCCAAGGTCATGTTTTCCACCGCATCGAAGAAGACTTGGTCGAAGTTGTGAATCCGCTTGCCGTCGTCCAAATTCCAGTGGAGGTAGATGTAACCTGTGTCGGGTAGGGCGGCGCCAGCTAGACGTTCGATTTTGATTTCGTTGCCGTTGGGCAGTTTGGCGATGGTTTTCAGAACGGAGCCAACGTAGACCTGGTCTTTCACCTTGGCCTTCAAATCAAAGCCCTCCACTGGTTCCAGAGAATACTGCATCCGTTCAGGACGGACAGAGACAGACAGGAGTTCTTTGTTTTTATAGCCTGCAGCAGGGCAGGTCATGGAGCCGGTTTCCGTGGTGACGGTCATGGTGTCGCCATCGATGGCGGAGACGTAGCCTTCAAACAGGTTGGTTTCCCCGATGAAGGTTGCCACAAAGCGGGTTTCGGGGGATTCGTAAATGTCCACAGGCGTGCCGATTTGTTGGAGCACACCCTGGTCCATGATGACGATGCGGTCGCTCATGGTCAAGGCTTCTTCTTGGTCGTGGGTGACGTAGATGAAGGTGATGTTCAG
>JAWXUJ010000176.1:0-3808 GCA_044432765.1 Eubacteriales bacterium
GGCATGGTTTTTCCGGCCTCTGCAGGTGTGGCAACAGGTGTCGCCTGTGCAGGTTGAACAGGTGGTTGAACTTTAGGTTGAACAGGTGGTTGAACTTTAGGTTGAACAGGTGGTTGAACCTTAGGTTGGATAGGTGGTTGAACTGGGGGTTGGACGGGTGTTGGTTGTGGTGGTACCACTTTTTTCACACCGCAGTTGGGGCACAGATGAGTGGTCTCATCCAATTTGTTTCCGCATTTTGTACAAAACATAGTTTTCTCCTCTTTCTCTTTTCTGGGGGTTTATCATTCTATGGTGGCGGATTTATTTGCCAAATAGTTGTCGATGCCGTCCGCCATTCCCTCTGCCATCAGCAGTTGGAAGGCGGGGTCTGCCATAAGGGCATCGTCACTTTGGTTGGTCATAAAGCCCATTTCCACAATGGTCACAGGCACCTGGCTCCAGTTGATGCCGCACATGGTGTCTGTCTCCCAAATGTAGGTTTGCTGAATCCCTGTTTTTTCGCAGTAGGCATCCAGGACGAATTCCGACAGGCTTTTGCTGTCTGCGTAAATCTGGGGACAATAGGGACTGTTTGCCGTGGGGCAAATGGTCATGGCACCGTTGGCACTGGCGCTGTCGGAGCCGTTGGCGTGGATGCGGATGTAGACATCGGCGTTGTTTTCGTTGGCGATTTCTGCCCGCTCGATGTTGCTGATGTCCACGTCGTGGCTATAGCGGGTCATAATGACCGTATAGCCTCGGGACAGCAGTTCGGCTTCCAAGGCCAGGGAGGCCTCCAGTGTTAAGATGTATTCCGGTGTGCCGGTGAAGGGACTGGAGGTGCCACCGGAAACTTTGATTTTCATTTCCGATGAACCGGGGCCCAATGGCTCGGTGCTGTAGTTCCCCACCCCTTGATGGCCGGGGTCGATGACCACCACATAGGCCGGTTCCGCGGGCACTTCTTCCACTTCTGGTTCCTCTGCCTCTGCTTCGGTCTCCTCGATTGCCACAGCTTCTGCCTCTTGGGTGGCCTCTGCCATGGCGGCCTCTTCGGCCAATATTTCCGCCAGTTCTTCCGATGAGATTTCTGGCAACTGGGGTCTGGATTCCCGGGTGGAATCCGGTTCTTCCACCAACGGTTCTTCTGTCACAGATTCTTCCACAACTGGGGTTGGTTCGTCGGCGACCTCCGCGGTTTCCGTTTTGGCGCAACCTACCAGGGTTACGAAGACGGAAAGCGCGCAGAGCATTGCAAGGA
The DNA here is from genome assembly GCA_044432765.1 of Eubacteriales bacterium. GTDB lineage: Bacteria > Bacillota > Clostridia > Oscillospirales > Oscillospiraceae > Avoscillospira_A. The sequence goes on from JAWXUJ010000176.1 coordinate 1,244, forward strand.
TTTTGTTCATATAGCCCTCCTTAATATTGGATGGTAGGCACAGCCAAGGCCGCCGTAATGGTTGCGATGTTGTGGTCACGAATGGTAGTGGCGCTCATGGCCTTTAATTGGTTGAGGGCGATTTGCAGATTGGCTGTGCTCATGCAGGTCTGCTGGGTGGAGGTGATTTCCACCGTGGCACCGTCGGGGAAGATGGTGGTGTTTCGGTCAAACCAGGATGCTTCGTAGGTAGAAATCAACTCAATATTTTGTTGCTCAAGATTGGAGAGGGTCACCCGGCTGTCGAACACTGTTGGGTTCAGGAGGTTCAATTTTTGATACCAGTCCTTGCTGTTGAACCAGCTTTGCAAAAGACCGCCGGTGAATCTTCTGCCCAGGCGGGCGTAAATTTCGTTGCGGGCGATGTACAAATCCCAAAGGGGCAAGGCTTGCAGTTCGGCATCGGTCAGCAGGCGGGTGTCGCTATCGGCGAAAATAAAGTCGGCATCTTCTTGGACTTTTACCTGCAGTTCCTCAAAGGACACTTGGGTGCCGTCCCAGAAGTGGGACGTGGTGGTGGCTTGGGTTGTCAAATCGTCTTGGGTGACGGTGAGGGTCACCGTTGTTTCCTCCCCAGAGGACAGGGTGAAGTTGGTTTCATAGCCCAGGTACCACAGCTCTAGGGCGGTTTGGGCATAGGTGTTGGACAGCTCTGCAATGGTGTCGCCCAAATTGGTGACGGTGCATTGGGTGTAGTCCCAACCGTATTGGTTGGCCAGATTTTCCACGCTGGCTTTGTCGTTGGCGCTGCCCAATACCAACAGGTGGATGGAAACGCCCTGGGCTTCTGCCAAATCGGCGACTTGACTGCCGGGGTAGGTGCTACCGTCGTCACCGCCGTCGGCAATGACGATTAAGTGCTTGGTGGTGCCCACAGCGTCGGAAAGGTCGGCAATGCCCTGGACCATGCCGTCCAGCAGGTGGCGTTGGGTGCCATCCCAGCAGGTCAAATCCGTGTCAGAAAGGGCAATCGCGCCATAGGAGACGGGCTGATAGGTGGAGACACCTTCGCCAAACAACTGCATTGCGTAGCCTGCGCCGGTTGGCAGGGTGGAGAAGGCTTCTACCACGGTTTCCGGCAGGAGGCTTCCTTGGGCAGAGGCGCTGACATCCACGCAAAGGGCAACGAATGCGGCGGTTCCCCACTGGGACGCGACATAGGGCACCTCTTGGAGGTTGCCACCGATTTCCTCTGTGGCGGACAGTGTCGCGCCTTGCAAATCACCCTGTATGGGTTGTCCGTTTTCGTCTGTGATGGTGGTCAAAATGTTGACAAATCCCCATGGGGATGTGTAGGCTTGCAGTGGTGTCATCTGCCAGTCCAACTGGGTTGGAGCCGCTTCTTCTGTGGCCACTTCTGTTGCTACTTCGGACTCGTCCTCATCTTCTGGCGCTTCTGTGTCGGCTATGTCCTCTGCATCTTCTTCTTTTTCGTCATCGTCATCGTCATCGTCATCGGTATCCTCTTCCTGTTGGATGGTGGCAGTCCCTTGGTCAAGCCATCCTTGGGAGTAGGCAAACCAACCACCGCCACCTAGCAGTAGCACCAGGAGCAGGGCGATGATGGCCACCAGCGGACTTTTTTTCTTCACCGGTTGCACCGGGGGAGCGGGTGGCGCATCCACGGCGGGCGGTGCAAGCGGAACGTCGTCGTATACCAGTTTGGAACCACAGATACCGCAAAACGCGTCTAAATCATTGGGCGAACCACAGACGGCGCAAAATATTTTAGCAGTAGGCGGTGGTGGGAACACGGAAACAGTGGGTTCTGGGTCTGGGATGGCATCTGCAACCACAATGGTTTTTTCATAATCTTCAGGCGGTTCTGTGTAGGGTGTGCCACACAAGTTGCAAAACTTTGCGCCCGCTTCTAGCATATTGCCACACTGGACACAAAAACAAGGTTGTTGCTCTTGATTCATAATATCCCCCTATCTACCGCGCCGTGCCCAAAGGGACAGGCGCATAATCATTTGCAAAAATTGGCGAATTCTGTATATAGTATCTCATAATTATAGGCTTTTTTCAAGATGTGACAGGGATATTGCTCATAATTTTGTAAAAAATATCAAAATGTTTTCTCCCATTAGGTAAATCTTAATTCCGCGATACAGGTGTCTTCATATTGACTGCCTGGGTACACGGAGTCGATGGTGAATTTCACCACAGCCACATCCTCATAGACGTCTTCAAAGTAAATATACTGATATTCCATCATGCCATCGGCAAACTGGACTTGGAAGGTGTCCTGGTTGCCATTTTTGGTGGTGATTTCAATGGTTGCAGCGTGTACCCTTGCATTGGCGGTGTAAAAGTTTTCGCTGGAGGCGTAGCCGTTGACCATGGCGATGCCACTGATATTGAAATTATCCATCTCGAAGCCTAAGTAGAAACATTCACCCTCGCCATAGCCGTCTCGTCCCTCCACCCAGGACGTGGAGAAATCGTTGTCAAACATATTGGCAACCTGGTAGCGATAGTCTCGTTTTGTCTCGAAATCCAAGGTGGAACTGGCGCTTGCAGTGG
>JAWXUJ010000177.1:0-3806 GCA_044432765.1 Eubacteriales bacterium
CACACCTCCCCTCCTTGCCAAAATTTCTGCATGGAGGTTTTCTGACAGGCTCAAAATGCCCCCGCCATTCGGCGGGGGCATTTTTCTTGTATTCAAATAGTCAAAGGCTACTGGAGTAGAAGTCTTTGACTGGGAGTAGTTCTGACATCTCCAGGGTGCAGATGTTGTGACCACTGGTGTAGTCCAGTTGGGCGGCTGGGGTGGACAGGCTGGTGTTTTCCTGGCTGATTTTGGCGGTGGCGATTGCCACGGTACCTTGGTTTGGTGCCGAATTCAGCATGAGATTGCCGCCGTGAGACAGGGCGATTTGTCGCGCCAGAGGCAGGCCGAAGCCGGCGGCGCTCCCCCTTTTTTCGTGGAGATTTCCCGCGTCAAACTGGTTGAACAGGGAGGCCAAAACATGGGGCGGGATGCCCGCACCTTTGTCCTCCACCCGGACTTGGAGAATTTTGCCTTTGGTGGTCAGCTGAAGGCGGATGATGGCCCCTGGATGGCTGGCGCTGACGGCGTTGCTGAACAGGTTGAGAATCATCCGGAAAATCTGTTGTTTGTCGAAGTAGCCCACCAGATTTTTGAAGTTCACTTCCGTTTGCAAGGTCATGTTGCAGGCGATTGCCATGCTTTCCAGCTCTTTGATGTGTTCGTCAAAATAGGACTTAATATTCACTTTTTCAATATATAAAGGCCGAGTTGACTGTATAAACATAGGATAATCAAACATATTAGCGGTAATACGCAACAGGCGATACATGGCCTGGTTTGCGTGGGCGGTCAGGTTGTTGTAGACCTGGTTTTCGTAATCTTCCAACAGGGGAAACAGCTCATCCATGGCCTCAAATATCTGAGTCAGCGGCGCGCGGACTGCGTAGGCCAGGGAGGGCAAAACGTCCAGGGAGATATCCAATTCAGAGGGAGAATCCTGGAGGATGAAGGAGGCGTATGCACCGGATTTTGAGATGGTGGTTTGGCAGAATTGCCCGCTGACTTCCAGGTTCACCACCAGTTGACTGCCTTCCTCCAAAGCGCGGTAGGCCTCCATCTCGTCATCGCTCAAATGGTCGTCAAGCTGGTGGCTTTCCAGCTGTAAAATGGCGGCGGCGGCCTGGTTTCCGTGGACGAAAACATCCCCCTGGGCAAAGAGGACAGGTTGGCGCAGTTGGTCAAGGATTTGCTTGTCTAAGAAGAAGTTGTCTTCCATAAAAAATTCCTCCAATCACCGGATTCATGTGGCTTTGTGTTTTGCCCAGAGGACGCACACTGGGTTTGCCCGCAGAAGGGCATTTCTTTTTATCAGTATATCACAGTTTTTCACGTTTGTCTTGTAAAAATTTGGCGAAAGAAACTGGATTTTTAGAAAAAATTTCATATCCCTATACAAACGGTTATTTGTCTGTTATAATGAATGTAATTTGAGATTTTATGTCTTTGGATTTTTCTGGAAAAGCGCTGATTTGGTGATTTTTTGACAGAGAATCAGAGATTTCCCCTGCGGTCAGCAGAAGGACACTTCTGTGCAAAGCAGCTTTGTTTTGTTACGGCAAGTCCACATAACATTTAAATTTTAGCAGGAAAGGTCGCTTTTATCATGTATCGGGAATCTTCATTTATCGACCCCAGTGCCGTCATTGGTCAGGGTACCAAGGTGTTGCCCTTTTGCTTCATCGAGGCCGGTGTGGTCATCGGTGAAAACTGCACCATCGGCCCCAACGCTCACTTGAAAAATTGCACCATCGGCAACGATGTCATCGTCAACAGCTCCCAGATTTTTGACTCCACTGTGGAAGACTGCGCCGTCATTGGCCCATTTTCCTATCTGATTGACGCAAAAATTCACCGGGAAGCCACCATCAATGCCTCCCAAATTTACGACTCCCAGGTGGGGCAAGGGGCAAAAGTGGGACCCTATGTCCATCTGCGCCCCAATTCCAATGTGGGCATCCACTGCCGGGTGGGCAACTTTGTGGAAATCAAAAATGCCACCATCGGCAACGGCACCAAGGTGTCCCACCTGACCTATGTTGGCGATAGCGACGTTGGGGAGCGTTGCAACTTCGGCTGTGGCACCGTCACCGTCAACTACGACGGCTACGGCAAGTTCCGCACCACCATCGGCGACGATGTGTTCCTGGGTTGCAACACCAACCTGATTGCCCCAGTCACCCTGGGCAACGGCGCCTACACCGCCGCCGGCTCCACCATCACCGAAGATGTGCCTGCCGACGCGCTTGCCATCGCCAGAGCACGTCAAAGCACCTTCGAAAACTGGGCGGCCAAATTCCGCGCCCGTCGGAAGAAAAAATAGCATCCCAAGATATAACAAAAAATCCTAATTGCAGACATGGTATTTTGCAGTTGGGTATCATATAATGTAATTAACAAACACTTTACACAGAAAGAGGTAAATTCATGTTTACACACGCGAAAGAGGTCAAGGTTTTTACGGCAAATGCAAATGTAGCTCTGGCAGAGGGTGTCTGCAAGTCCCTGGGTATTCCCATTGGCGACTGTACCGTCAAGTCCTTTGCTGATGGCGAAGTTGCAGTGTCTCTCAACGAAACCGTCCGTGGTGGCGATGTCTTCATCATCCAATCCACATGTAAGCCTGTCAACAACAACCTGATGGAATTGCTGGTTATGATCGACGCTTGCCGTCGTGCTTCTGCTGGTCGTATCACCGCCGTCATTCCCTATTTTGGCTACGCCCGCCAGGATCGTAAGGCCAAGGGCCGTGACCCCATCTCCGCAAAATTGGTTGCAAACATGATCACCTGCGCCGGGGCAAACCGGGTTTTGACCATGGATCTTCACGCCGCGCAAATTCAAGGTTTCTTCGACATCCCTGTGGATAACCTGATGGGCAACCCTGTGTTTGTCCAATACTATCGTAACAAATTCGACAACCCCAGTGATATGGTGGTCGTCTCCCCAGACGTGGGCTCTGTGGCGCGTGCTCGTGTCTTCGCCTCCAAGCTGAACATGGGTCTGGCCATTGTGGATAAGCGCCGTCAACGCGCCAACTCCTGCGAAGTTATGAACATCATCGGCGACGTCAAGGGCAAAGACTGCATCCTGTTCGACGACATGGTGGACACCGCCGGCTCTCTCTGCAACGCTGCCAAGGCCATTGTGGAAATCGGTGGCGCTCACGCCGTTTATGCCTGTGCATCCCACGGTGTTCTGTCCGACCCCGCCGTTCAGCGGTTGGAGGACAGTTGCATCAAGGAAATGATGTTCTTAAACTCCATCCCTCTGCCTGAATCTGCCCTGGGTAGCAAGAAAATCCGTCAACTGGACGTGGCACCCATGTTCGCAGAAGCCATTCGCAGAACCTACGACGAAGTTTCCATTTCCTCCCTGTTCTAAGATGATTTTCCAGAAAAATAAGGTAGAATATTTGATTGTTGGCCTGGGAAATCCTGGAAAACAATACGACAATACCCGCCACAACGTTGGTTTTCGGGTGATGGATGCCCTGGAAAAATCCATGGGTATGTCCATTAAAAAAGCAAAATTTTCCGCCCTGACCGCCACAGGAACCCTGGGCGGGAAGTCGGTGATGTTGATGAAACCCCAGACATTTATGAACCTGTCGGGGCGGAGCGTCGCCGAGGCCGCCCATTTTTACAAGGTGCCTGTGGAGAAAATCCTGGTGATTTTCGATGACATCAGCCTGGATGTTGGTCGGCTTCGCCTGCGGAAAGACGGTTCCCCCGGCGGGCACAACGGCATCAAGTCCATCATCGGCATGATGCAGTCCCCCAATTTTCCCCGGGTCAAGGTGGGGGTAGGGGCGAAGCCTCATCCCG
>JAWXUJ010000178.1:0-3796 GCA_044432765.1 Eubacteriales bacterium
TCGCTTTTGGGCCAGATGCCTCGGGTTAAATTCCGATTGATGGCGACCAAGTTGCGGTAGACGCTGAGCATATGTAGCAAGGCCAGTTCGGCAACTGGGCGAGCGTTGACACCGGGGCAGGTGACCACGGGGATGCTCATGGAGCCTGCCAATTTGATGTCGCAATCGTCGAAACCTGCGCCCCATTTTTGCAGCAATTTCAACTTAGGTGCGGCCTTGAAAATCTCGCCGTCCACAGCCAGGCGGTTGATGATGTAGTCTGCATCTTCCAAGTTTGCGTAGTCGTTTTTTCCGTCAATAAAGACAATTTCATATCCATCTGGAATATTTTCAAGGAGCGCTTGTCGCGCACCATCGAAGTATACACCGGTCAATCCAATTTTAATCATATCGTTTCTCCTTTGGGTGCCTTAGTCTAGCACACCCACTTCGCGGTAGTATTTGGCGGCTCCGTCGTGGATGGGAACGCCAGCCAAGTCGGTGACGGCATCAGCGACGGTCAGTCCTTCTAAGGCGGGGTTGGTGGCTTTCAGGGTTTCGATGTTCTCCCACAGCACTTTGGTCATTTCATAGACGGCGTCGTCGTCCACGCTGGCATCGGTGCAGATGGTGATTTTCACGGCAGAGGTCAAAACGTCTTCATCCTGGCCTTCATAAGTTCCGGCGGGAATGGTGTATTTGGCATACCAGGGGTACAGCGCTTGCAACGCTTCAATCAGTTCTTCGTCAATGCTGATGACCTTGCCTCCGGCGGTGGCGGTGACTTCGGTGACAGCGGCGGTGGGGACACCTGCCATAATCCAGGCACCGTCCAGTTGCTTGTTGCGAATCAGGTCGGTGGCTTCGGTGAAGCCGACAAATTGGGCTTGGATGTCGTCAGGGTAGGTCAGACCGTAAGAGGTCAGGTGGACATTGGTTTCTACTTCGCCGGTGCTACCAGATGCGCCGGGGGCGAAGGATTTGCCCACCAGGTCACCGATGGATTCAATGCCGCTGTTTTCTGCGACAACCAGTTGGTTGGGGTTGTAATAGAGACCTGCCAAAACACGGAGATCTTCGTTGGCGCGACCTTCAAAGGAGCCTTCGCCGTGGTAGTTTTCGTAGAGGATACTGGTGACAGCCACACCCATTTGGGCTTCGCCATCGGCGATTAGGTTCAGGTTGTCCACGCCACCGTTGGAGGCTTGCGCGCTGGCCTTCATATTGTCGATTTCCGTGTTCCACAGGTTGGCGATGGCGCTACCCAGAGGGTAAACAGTACCAGTGGTGGAGGCAGTGGGGAAGTTGATGGTGGTGGATTTGGATGTGCTACCACAGCCTGCAAGGGCGGTGACCAACATGGTGGCGGACAGCAAAATGGCTAATTTTTTCATGATTTTCTCCTTTTACGCGGGTGTTGGGGTGGTTTTTTTTGGTTTGCGAACTTTTTGCAGGATGACCACAACCAGGAACAATCCCATGGCAATGAAGTCAGTGGACATGGTGGTGTCGATTGCCAAGACAGCTGCAGCCATAAGGAGCAGTCTGTCTAGGAGAGTGCACTTTTTCAGGAACATCCCTTGCAAGCCTGCCGACAGGGCAATGACGCCCAGGCTGGCGGTGATGACAGCCAAAGCCGTCACCCAGATGGAAACATCGGTTTGACCCAACAGCAAAATGGGGTTGTCCAAGAAGAAGAAGGGAAGTATGAACCCGGTCAGTCCCAACTTCACGGCAATCAGGGATGTTTTAGTCTGGTTGGATTTGGCGATGCCACTGGCAACGTAGGAACTCATGGCAACTGGTGGGGTGATGTTGGACAGGCAGGCGTAAATCAGACAGAACATATGGGCTGCCATATTGGATGCACCAACGTCCACCAGAACAGGCACGGCGACGGCGGCAACGATGACATAGGCCGCAACACCGGGAACGCCCATGCCCAAGACAATGCTCATAAACATGACCATCAAACCGCCCAAGAGCAGTTGACCATCGCCCACAATCCGGAGCACCAGGTAGCCGAAATTAAGTCCTAGACTGGTTAGAGACACAGTGCCGATGATGATGCCGATGACCACACAGCTGACGCCCACGCTGAGGACGCCTTTTGCACCTTCCACAGTAGCCTTGATGATGGTTTTGGGGTACATTCTGGTGTTTTTCCGAATCCAGGAGGCGGCAACAGTGGCGACGATTGCAATCACGGCGGCAAACAGAGGGGTGTAGCCCATGAACAGCATCCCGATGAGCACCACCAGTGGAATCATGAGATGGCCTTGCTTCCAAAATACGGCGGCGGCATTGGGAATGTTGTCCTTGGACAGCCCGCTGAGGCCTAATTTTTTGGCTTCAAAGTGGACGGCGAAGAGCAAGGTGAGATAGTACAAAAAGGCGGGGATGCAGGCGGCAAGGAGGACCTCGGTGTAGCTGACACCGAGGAACTCCGCCATAACAAAGCCCACAGCGCCCATAATTGGTGGGGCGAACTGCCCACCGGTGGAGGCCACCGCTTCCACGGCGGCGGCAAATTCGGCCTTATAGCCGGTTTTTTTCATCAGGGGGATGGTGATGGTGCCGGTGGTTGCCACGTTGGCGATGGCACTGCCGTTGATCATGCCCAACAATGCGCTGGCAAGGACGGCAACTTTTGCAGGCCCACCCGGGGTTTGCCCAACCAAGGTCAAGGCCATGTCGTTAATAAATTGACTAAATCCGCTGTATTTGAGGAAGGCGCCAAAGACGATAAACAGAAAAATGTAGGTGGCACTGACACCGATGCCCACGCCAAAAATCCCCTGGCTACCCCAGAACATATGGGACAGCACCCGCTTAATGCTGAATCCTCCGTGACCAAATTCACCAGGAATCCAGGGGCCGAAGAAGTTGTAGGCCAGGAAAACCAGGCCTAAAATGGCCATACTAGGGCAGGCACGACGAGCACCTTCAAAGACTACCAAAATGGCGATGGCAGCGACCACATAGTCCATGGTCTCCAAATAGCCACCTCGAAGGGCGATGGTGGAGTAGTTGAGAATCATGTAGCCGAAAGCGAAAAAAGTGAGTGCAATCAAGACATAGTCCCAAATTGGCGGGGATTTTCGCAGTTTTTTCTCTGATTTAAAGGTTGGATAGACCAAAAACGTGAACATCAGAAGGAATAGGATGTGCCAAGCCCGCAAGGTCATGGCATCCATGGCACCGAAGGTACTGGCGTATAGTTGGAAAATCGCCCATAGGACGAACAGTGCAACAATGCCTAAGGCCATTTTGCCCTCGTACTCCCGGACACGCATATCGGCATCTTTTTCCTCCAAGAGCTTTTTCGCGCGCAGATTTACGTCGTCAATGCCATCGACTGTTGACTTGTTGTTGAATAATTTTTTCATAGACTCCTCCAGGATTTTGATTTTTCCACTGTACATTAAAATGATGAATCTAAATAGGAATTTAGAATTTCTATGCAATCCCCAATCACTTTATAGTGGCTGACATTGAAAATTGGTGCCGCTTCGTCGGTGTTGATGGCGACGATTTTTTCAGCCCGAGCGATGCCGGCAAGGTGTTGAATGGCACCGCTGACCCCCAGACTAATCAGTAATTTCGGTGCCACCGTACAGCCGGTTTGACCCACCTGTTGGGCATAGGGGGCATAGCCTAAGTCCACCAAAGGGCGGGATACGGCAACTTGTGCGCCGATTTTATCCGCAAATTGGTAGGCTAATTTCATATTCTTCTTGCTACCGATGCCACGCCCGACGACCACTAGCTTGTCGGCATCAGCGATGGATCTGGTTTTGGGGGTGTAGTTACAGGA
>JAWXUJ010000179.1:0-3778 GCA_044432765.1 Eubacteriales bacterium
CTGACACAGACAAAGATGAGGAGCATGAGCACCAGAGACATGGCGGCGCCCAGGTTGGGGTTGTAGGCCGCTTTGAATTGGGACTCGATGACGTCTCCGATGAGGGTGGAGCTGGCATTCCCCAACTTTTGGGAGATGTAGAAGGTGGACACCGCAGGTACAAAGACCATGGTGAACCCGGACACAATCCCAGGGATGGACAGAGGGAAAATCACTTTGGTGAAGACTTGGCGGTTGTCACAGCCCAGGTCTTGGGCGGCCTCTACCAACCGTTTGTCGATTTTCATAATCACGGTATAGAGGGGCAGAATCATGTAGGGCAGGTAGTTATAGACCATGCCCAGAACCACAGCACCGTTGTTGCGGATTAAGGGGAGGGCTTGCAGGCCGATGGCGGTGATCATCTGATTGATGATGCCGGTGTCCTCCAACAGAGCCACCCAGGCCAGTGTGCGGAGCAGGAAGCTCATGCACATGGGGAGCATAATCAGCAGGGAGTAGATTTTCTGTTGCAGTGGCGAAGCATGGGCTATGGAGTATGCCACAGGATAGCCAATGATAAGGCAGATGATGGCGGACAAAAATGCCAGCCAAATCGAGCGCAGAAATATGGGCAGGTACGTTGCCATACCTGTCAGGTTTGCCATGGTGAATTGGCCTGTGATGGAGTCGGTGAAGGCGTAGTAAAACACAACGCCCAGGGGAATCAAGGTGAAAATGGCCATCCATAATACGTATGGCCCAGCCAAAAACCTATTCTTCATCTTCTCCGCCCTCCGCAATTTCATCGTACTCAGCGGAGTAGGAACTATAGTCACCGTATTGACCAGAGTATTCGCTTTTCTTCATCACGTGGATGTCTTCGGGGTTTAGGCGGATGCCGATTTCCGTGCCGATGGCTTGGTGGTCGGTGGATTGAATCAGCCATTTGAAGCCTTTGAAGTCCACGATGATGTCGTAGTCCACCCCTTTGAAGGTGATGGAGTCCACGGTGCCCCAGAGATGACCTTCTGCCTTGGAGACGATGTCGATGTCCTCTGGGCGGATGACCACATCCACGGCCTCGCCCTGAGCGAAGCCGCTGTCCAGACATTGGAACTGTCTGCCAAAGAAGGAGACTTGGAAGTCAGCCTTCATGGTGCCATCCAAAATATTGGATTCCCCGATGAAGTCGGCCACAAATGCGTTCTTTGGTTCGTTATAGATGTCCTCTGGTGTGCCGATTTGTTGAATTCGGCCTTTATTCATAACGACAATGGTGTCCGACATGGACAGAGCCTCTTCTTGGTCATGGGTGACGTAGACAAAGGTGATGCCAGTTGCTTGCTGAATCCGTTTCAGCTCGTTCTGCATATCTTTTCTAAGTCGCAAGTCCAGTGCGCCAAGGGGTTCGTCCAGTAACAGGACCTTGGGGCGGTTGACCAGTGCTCTTGCAATGGCGACCCGCTGTTGCTGTCCGCCGGAAAGGGATGTGACCTTGCGGTTTTCAAATCCTTTTAGGCTGACGATGTCCAGCATCTCTGTGACCCGCTGATCCAGTTCGTCCTCCGGTGTTTTGGTCAGTTTTAGACCAAAGGCCACGTTGTCGTAGACGTCCAGGTGCGGGAACAGTGCGTACCGCTGGAACACGGTGTTGATGGTTCTCTGGTGTGGTGGCAAATCGTTGATCCGTTTACCATCAAATAGGATGTCACCAGAGGTGGGTGTTAGAAACCCGCCAATCATGCGTAGGGTTGTGGTTTTGCCACAACCGCTGGGGCCAAGTAGTGTCAGAAATTCCGAGTCGTTGATATACAAATTGATACCATCTAATACTGTTTCACCATCTTCAAATGTCATGGTGAGATCCGTCAAGCGGATAAGCTCTTTGGCCATTTATCCTCCCCCGTTCTAGGCGCTTTTGAAACAAAAGCACACGTAAAGTATTACAGCCTTCCGCAAATTGCGAAACTCTGCATAATGAAATATATAAAAAAATACCACCAATGTCAATACCTTTTTTCGACATTGGTAGTATTTATTTTTTTAAAAATATTCTTCTATAAAATCTACGTCTTTTACAATGAATTCTTTTTTGTCTAAATAGGACAAAATTCCGCCATCGGTGGTAAAAGAAAACGTCAATTTGTAAGAATATAAGGCTTGGATTTTACGGTCAATTTCTTTGGATAATTTTCCGTATTTTCCGTCGCCCAAAAGCGGATTTCCGATGTGAGCCATATGGGCGCGGATTTGGTGGGTGCGTCCTGTGATCAAATGGCACTCCACCAGGGAGAGGCCGTTGCGGGTTTGGAGGGTCTTGTATTCGGTGATGGCGGTTTTACTGCCGGCTTGTGGCTTTGCGGTGATGTAGACCCGATTTTTGGCGGCATCTTTAAAGATGTAGTTCTCAATTTTGCCGTTGGCAGGACGGGGCTTGCCGTGGACGACGCAGAGGTATCGCTTGTCCATTTCACGGTCTTTGATTTTTTGGTTGAGAATCCGCAGAGACTCCGCATTCTTGGCGGCGATGACAATGCCACCGGTGTTCCGGTCAATGCGGTTGCACAGGGAGGGGGTGAAGCTGTTTTCCAGACGGGGAATCCATTCCTTTTTTGCGTAGAGGTAGGCTTGGATGTGGTCAATCAGGGTTTTGCCGTACTCGGCACCGTCGTGGGGGTGGACAGAAAGGCCTGGTTTTTTGTCCACCAACAGGATGTTTTCATCTTCATATACAATATTTAATTTGGGAGCGTTGACTTTTAGATAGGCATTTTCTGCTTTTGGGGTTTCAAAAAACTCATCGTTGATGTATAATTGAAGGACATCCCCTTCCAGGATGTGGGTTTCTCGCTTGGCGCCTTTTCCATTGACCTTAATCCGTTTGAGCCGGATGTATTTTTGGAGCAGACTGGTGGGCAATAGGGGAACGGCCTTGGTGACAAAACGATCTAGCCGTTGGTTTGCGTCGTTTTTTCCGACGGTGATTTCTTTCATGTATAACCTCCAAAGGGGTAATTTTCATCTGTTACATACCATCATGGGGGCAAAATGAAAAAAAGTCAAGATATTTTTTAAAAAAAGTGAAAAAAGTATTTGACTTTCTGCCAACTTTCCCATATAATAAGCTGTGCACGACTATGGAATGGAGAGAGCTATGCTATTAGGATTATCCAAACTGATTGGCAACCCCGGTGGCCAAGTTCCCTTTACAACAAGCCTGGACTTATCAGACCTTCAATTCGGGACAAATTGCCCCGCCACGGAGCCTGTTGTCTGCGAAGGCATTGTCCGAAACACGGCTGGTGTTCTGCTTCTCACAGGAGCCCTCCGTACCACCCTTCATGGCGCTTGCGACCGATGCACTGTTGAATTTTCCAGAGATGTGGAATATTCTGTGGAAGCGGTTTTGGTCACATCGTTGGAAAATGAAGATAGTGAGGATGAATGGACGTTCCTGTTGGACGGCGATTGTGCCGATTTAGACGACATTATGACCACGGCTTTCGTGTTCTCAATGGAACCTAAATTCCTCTGTCAAGAGGATTGCAAAGGGCTTTGCATGACCTGTGGTACCAATTTGAACCACGGCGAATGTCAATGTAAGCCTGAAATCGACCCCCGCTTTGCTGCGTTGCAGCAACTGTTAAAGAAGTAAAATTTAGCTTATGCCCTATAGGCTTTAATCAAGGAGGTGTCACCATGGCTGTACCTAAGAGTAAAGTATCCAAAGCTAGACGAGACAAGAGACGTAGCTCTCACTGGAAGTTGTCTATTCCAGGCGTTGTCGGCTGCCCTA
>JAWXUJ010000180.1:0-3751 GCA_044432765.1 Eubacteriales bacterium
GCAACCTTCTTCCGCTACACCATCTCCAAAGTGGAGAACCTGGTGTCCATCGAAGAGGAGCTGGAAAACTGCAAAACCTACTTCCACATCCAGGAATACCGCTTCGGCGACCGCCTGGCTCTCCACATCGACCAAGGGGACGACTTCGACATCATTCGTCACTACAAAATCCCCAAGCTGACACTCCAACCGATTTTGGAAAACAGCATCATCCATGGCACCGAGCTGAAATTGGGGACCAGTCACCTGCGTATTTCCTTTCAGTCCACTGGAAAACGAGTCATCATCCGCATCTCTGATGACGGTGTAGGCATGGACGAAAAAACCCTGGCAAAGCTGAACAAAAAGTTAAACAGCTCTCGAGAGTTCTACCAGGAGGAAGGCTCCAAAGGGGGCATCGCCCTGGTCAACGTGAACAACCGCATCCACCTCCTATTCGGCGAGGAATACGGTATGCACGTCTATTCCACAGTGGATGTAGGTACCGATGTAGAAATCAGCATCCCCGCCATCATCAGCGACCGCGAAGTGAAAAATCGGGGTGTTTTAATGTGAGAAAAGAAGTCTTTCGCATGGAACGGGTCACCTACAAAGAGCTGGACATCAAAAAATTGGATTACTGCAATCTGCATATTTTTGAAGGAGAAATCCTCGGCTTCCTCCCGGTCAACTCCTATGGACTGTCCCATTTTATCAAAATTTTGAAAACCAATTTACCCCTTTACGACGGCTATATCTACCTAAATGACCGGCAGGTCAACTCTTGGAAGCAGTCCAACAAACAGACCAACCGGGTCACCGTCATCGAAAACCAATCCTGCTTGGTGGGGGACTTGACCGTCTGTGACAACATCTTTGTCCTACGGCAAAATTTCCGCCAGGAGATCATCTCCGACATCCTTCTGTGGCGCCAACTGGAGCCTTTTCTAAAAGAGCTGAATCTGTCCATCCCCCCTGATTTGCCTGCGGAAAAACTGACCGCTTTTGAGCGTATTGTGGTGGAGATTCTAAAAGGTGTGGTGGCCTCCCACAGGCTGATTGTCCTGGAAGAAGTGCAAAACCTAATCACCGACAGCGAACTGCTAAAACTCCATGAAATCATCCGATTTTACAGCAAAAAAGGCATTTCATTCCTGTATATCGCCGTCCATTTTGAGAATATTTTGCAAATTTGCCACCGGGCAGCCTTTTTCCAAAACGGTCGCATCACCAAAGTATTACAGCCCGACCAACTGTCCATGGACAACCTGATTATCAGCATTGAGGACTATCAAACCATTGTCAAACAGTACGTCCAAAACAAGGACTTGGCACAGGCCAAGCCCCACTTCCATGTCCACCACAACTTCCCCACCGCCAACGTCTGCTTGGATATAGTGGTGAAGGAATCGGAATGTGTGGTCATCCAATGCCAGGACGACCATATGCACCACCATCTGTTGGACACCCTGTCCAGAGGCACCATGGAAGCTGGCAGTTTCGTCGCCTTGGACGAAAAGATCATCCAACCTCGTGACCGGCAAATCGCCATCATCAACGAGCGCCCCGCCCAAACCATGCTGTTTCCAGAAATGACCTATATGGACAATCTCTGTTTCGGCCTGGAGCGCCGTATTCACGGCATTTGGAATCGTAGCGCCATCCGAAAAAGCATCCAAAAAGAATATGCCCCCGACTTGGGCGATGTCTTCCACACCCACGTCTTGGATTTGACGGAAAAGGAAAAATATGCCCTGGTCTACACCAGAATCCTTCTGCAAAAGCCCAAAGTTGTGGTCTGCATCCAACCCTTCAAAGGCGCTGATTTGGAACTGCGTATGTACATTTTCGCCCTGTTGGAACAACTGGTCAACAAGGGAATCAGCGTCATCATTCTGTCCATCAATCTGGCAGATGCCCTCTCCATCGCAGACCGTTTTGTCCTATTGGAGCCCGGCAAACCCCAGACGGAATATCTCCGCGAGGATTTCAAAGACGTAAATGCCGTCGCCCCGTGGAAAACCATCAAAGACGAATAAAGGAGTTATTTTTTATGAAACGTTCTGAAATCAACAAAAACATCAAACTTATGGAAGCCATGATTAACGAGTACAAGTTCGCCTTGCCCCCCTTCTGCCACTTTACCCCAGAAGAATGGGAAACCAAGAGCAGTGAATATGACGAAATCCGCGACAATATGCTGGGTTGGGACATCACCGACTACGGGCTGGGCGACTTTGAAAAAGTCGGTTTCTCCCTGATTACCATCCGCAACGGCAACCTGAACAACCCCAAATACAAGAAGACCTACGCCGAAAAGCTGTTGTTCATCAAAGAAACCCAACACTCCCCCATGCACTTCCACTGGAGCAAAAGCGAAGACATCATCAACCGAGGTGGTGGCACCTTGATTATCCACGTCTACAACGACGACAACGGCAAATTGGGCGACACCGATGTGCTGGTCAACTCCGACGGACGCTCCTACTACGTCCCCGCTGGCACCGGCGTGGAACTGAACCCTGGCGAAAGCATCACCCTATGGCCTCACCAATACCACGACTTTGACGTAAAGCCAGGCACTGGCGATGTCCTCATCGGCGAAGTCTCCATGTGCAACGACGACAACACCGACAACCGCTTCCACGACGAAATGGGTCGCTTCCCAACCATCGAAGAAGACGAATCCCCCTATCGCCTCCTGTGCAACGAATACCCTGTTGCCAAATAAAAAATCGCCCCGTTGCCGTTGGCAACGGGGCGATTTTTTATTTATCCGACTTCAAACCAGCGCCACACATGGACAGAAGGCTGTCTGGAGTGGGGCCATTTTTTTCGCAATAGGCCAGGTATGCCGCGTAGGAGGCAGCGGTGGTGTGTTCGCAGTAGACACCTTGTTCCGCCAAGGCCAGTCGGGCCGCCAAAATGGTTTCCTCTGGTGCCACGATGACTTCCATATTGTGGCGGTAGACCATTTCCAAAATTTCCTTGCCCCGCATGGGGATGCCGATGGCGATGCCCTCTGCCATGGTGGGCTTCGGCTCTACGATCGCTGGCTCTGGAGACTTGTTCAAGTAAGCCTGGACGAAAGGGTCGCAGTGGGTGCTTTGCACCGCCAAGATTTTGGGGAAGTGATTGATGACACCGCTGTCCAACAGGTGTTCCAATGCCAAAACCGCGCCGATAAACAAAGTACCGTTGCCCAGTGGAATGAACAGGTGCTCTGGGATGCGACCCAGTTGTTCGTAGATTTCATAGATGTAAGTTTTGGTTCCCTCATAGAAATAGGGGTTGTACACGTGGTTGGCGTAGTAGGCACCTTCGGCCTCCACCTTGCCGCGGCAGACATCCGCACAGTGATCCCGGGAGCCTGGCACCACTTCCACGGACGCGCCATGGCTTTCAATCATGGCGATTTTCTTGGGAGAGGTGCCCTCTGGGACGAAAATCTGGCAATCGATGCCCGCCTTGGCAGCATAGGCAGCCACGCTGTTGCCGGCATTGCCACTGCTGTCTTGAACAACGGAGGTAACACCGATGGACTTGCAATGGCTAACCAACACGGCAGCGCCCCGATCTTTGAAGGACAGCGTGGGCATCATGTAGTCCATTTTCAGCATCACATGGTCGTCAAAGTTCACAATGGGGGTCATGCCCTCCCCCAGGGTGATGGACTGCCAAGTGTCGTCTTCCAGCGCCATAAAGTTTGCATAACGAAAGAGATTCCAGGCTTTTGTGTTGATTTTATCCAGAGAAAATTTCTCCGGCTTGT
>JAWXUJ010000181.1:0-3724 GCA_044432765.1 Eubacteriales bacterium
AAATCAAAATCTCCTTGCCCTCCAAATCCACCGCGCCTTTGGCGATGTCCAAGGCCAGGGTTTTCTCCCCGCCGGTCTGTGGGGTGGCGATGACAGGGCATTTTTCCATGGTTCGGATGGCCTTCAAGGTCAGCAGTTCGGGGTCGCCGGGACCCACGCTGACACCGTATAAAATTCCGCTCATAATGATGTGCTCCAATCCTGTAAAATTTTTTCTGCTTGGGGTGAAACGGTCAGCAGACCCCGTTGGTTGGTGAATGTAATCAGGCCGATTTCCAGATTGCCCGCCCGGCGGGTCAGGTTTTTCTGGGCGGCGGTGGTCATAGATTGCAGGACGGTGTCCATCAGGCCGACGCCCTCCAGAATGTCCAGGCAACTGTCAGACGTGGCGGCTTCCATGAGATTTTGGGCCGTTTCCTGGTCACAGCCCGCCAGGGCGGCATGGGCGGTGAACAGCTCTGTGCGGCAATCGGCGGTTTTGGAGTGGGTGTTCATAATGCCCCCAGAAATTTTGGACATTTTGCCCAAGTGCCCCACCAAAAGGACTTGTTCCAGGCCGTTTTCCACCGCCATATCAATGGTGTCACCGATGAAGTTGGCGCATTTAATCTGGGGTATTTGTCCCAGTTTGGGGTAGGATTCCAGAAAGTGTTCTCCGTAGTTTCCCGGGGTTATAATAGCGATTTTCCCGCCATTAGAAGATAAAACCCGAACTTCTACTGCCAGAGAATCCAACAGTGCTTTTAAGCTCCGCGGTTCCACAATGCCGGAGGTCCCCAGAATGGAGATGCCTCCCACAATACCGATTTGAGGGTTGAAAGTGCGCTGTGCAATCTGCCCACCGTCTGGAACGGAGATGGTGACGGAAAAGCCTTTTTCATAAGAAAAAGTTTGGGAAACCTCTGTCAGTGCCCCCAGAATTTGACGGCGAGGGCCGGAGTTGATGGCGGGATTACCCGGTGGTTGATCCAAACCGGCTTTTGTGACGGTGCCCACACCCTCCCCGCCGAAAATGGCGGTTTCGCCCTCACTTTTGGAGACGGTGGCTCGGATTTCCGCGCCGTGGGTGGCATCGATGTCATCACCGCCGTCTTTGACGATGGACACAGTGACCTGGGATTCCGCGATGGAAATATGGGCAACTTCCGCGGTGACCAGCAGGTTTTTCGGAGTCATCACCGATACCTCTGTGGGCGCATCCCCACCCAAAAGGACGGTGGCTGCGGCCTTGGTTGCCAGGGCGGCGCAGGTGCCAGTGGTGAACCCACGGCGAAGCCGTACCCCATCCTGGATGATGTATTGTTCAAATGCCATGGGTCACCTCCTTCCAAAGCCTCCTTTTTGAAAAGGAGGTGCCGTCTGTGGACGGCAGAGGATTAGGTTTTATTCCGTGGCAATCACGTTCTAATCCTCAGTCAGCTTTGCTGACAGCTCCTTTCAAAAGGAGCCTTTATCCCTACATAATCGCGTTTAAGCGATTCAAATATTCTTCTACAATTCTTGGATATTCGCCCAAACCGCGGATGATACAGCGGGTTTTGTAGCCGTTTTGTTTGAAGATGGTGTTCCAGCTGTCCTCTTCGCTTGATGCCATATCGTTGGTTGCGTGGTCGCCAGCCACCAACATCAGGGGGGTCAGGGCGATTTTTGTGTAGCCGGTTTCCTGCACCATGTTCAGGACGGTATCCAAATCGGGGTAGGCCTCCACCGTGCCGACGAACACGTGGCACAGCCCCAAATCCTTGGCTTGGTAGTCCAAAGCGGCGTAGACCGTGTTGCAGAAGTGAGGGGTGCCGTGACCCATGAGCACCAGGGCTTCGTCGTCTTCGCATGGCAGTCCTTCTGCCACGGCGCGGAGGACGGTTTCCAGGGCATCGGTATCCGCCAGCAGAGGTTGCGCCACGGTGATGGAGGCAAATTTCTCTCGCTGTGCATCCAACATTCCATTCATCTTGTCATATTCCTCGCCGTAGAGGAGGTGGGTTGGCAGAACGTACAAATCAGTAATGCCATCTTTGTGGATTTGTTCCAACGCCTCGGTGACATTGTCCACGTGTTGCCCTTTTTTCTCCAGGGAGCGCATGATCATGGAGCTTGTCCATGCTTCGTAGACTGGGTAGTCGGGGTGGGCAGACTTCACAGCATCCAGGACGGCGGTGATATTTTTGGCGCGGGTCTCCACATAAGTGGTGCCGAAGCTAACAACTAAAATGGCGGTTTTATCTCTCATAATTCCAAATCTCCATAAAAAAATACCATCTTTTCCGATGAAAAAGATGGCGACAAGGGCAAAGCAGTCATCGCCAATCCATACCACGTAGATTGAGCCGAACCACAAACTCGGTGACCTGACTTAAAAGGGAGTTCCCTTTCTTACAGTGGCGGGACCGTGTAGGAATTGCACCTACTTCCCCGATGTGTTTGTGTTTAATATACAGTTGTTGTCTTCATTATAAACGTTCTACCCGCCATTGTCAACATAAAAATAACGTAGCAGCTTCGGCTGCTACGTTATCAAGTCTAACTTATTGGGAGACTACCCAGTGCTCATCCTTTTTTTATGTTACAGCTCGCCCCAGACTTCCACGTAGGAGCCTGCGTTGATGGTCGCGGAGGAATTGGAAAATTGCAAAGTGGACAAATTGGAAAATGTGACGCTGTCGTTGTAGCCATGGCTACCATAGGACTGATCCGTTGCACACAGGAAGGTGCGACTGGGGCAATACCCACACTTCAGTGCAATCCATGCGCTCCACACCTCGGAAGAGGATTTCAGCGTCACAGAGGCGACATAGTCCGCGGTGATGGAAGAGCCTGTCCAGAAGGCGCATCGGTTGTAGTTGTCGTTGCCATTGGTTGTAACGTACAAGGTGCCTGATCCGTTCAAATAGCACCGCAATGTCACCTCCTTGAATCTGCTCCAATCGATGCTGGATGTATCCAAGTCAAGGTAGGTGGTGGAGCTGGTGACTCTTTTGGTGCTCAACAAAATCCGGTGTGGACTGTCCAATTTGCTGAAATTGGCATTGATTTGATCCAGATTGACCGGGTCGCTGGATTCCCATAGATTTAGGCTTAAATTTTCTGTTTGTGTCATAAAGATTCCTCCAATTATATTGTATTGAGGGGATTTCCCCTTTGCTTATGGAGAACAATCCAACAAAGTTGCACAGCAACGTGCAACTTTCTTCCTGTGGCGAAACTATTTTAGATTACACCCACATTACATTCATTGGGATTTGCTTTACTTTTTGGGGAAAACGTGGTAAAATACCTTTGAAAAATACACGCTTTCTTTAGGAGGTTTTTACTTATGACACGTTTTCAACATATGGCAATCACTGCAATCACCGCATTGACCGCTTTGGCCACCGTTGCATCTGCCACTTTTGTGGACCAGGCAGACATCGAAGCCACCGAGGCGGTGGAGGTGCTGTCCGCCATTGAAATTATGGTCGGCGACGAGGCCGGTACCTTCCGTCCCAACGACAACGTCACCCGGGCTGAAATGGCGAAGATGGTTGTGGTTCTGGTGGGCGAAACCGCCGAAGGCGCTTCCCTCTTCACCGACTGCCAGGATTCCTGGGCCAACGGCTACATCGCCACCGCTGTAGAGGCCGGCTTTGTCGCCGGTGATGGCGACAGCACCTTCCGTCCCCAGGGCACCGTCACCGGACTGGAGGCCGGCAAGATGCTCCTTGCCGCCTTGGGCTACGACAGCGAA
>JAWXUJ010000182.1:0-3722 GCA_044432765.1 Eubacteriales bacterium
ACCAAACCGTGTCCGGTCAAGATATGCGCTACATCGACCAAGTCAAGGGCGAGAAGTACCTGCCCTACGTCATCGAGCCATCTCTGGGCGCTGACCGCGTCACCTTGGCATTCTTGGTGGAAGCCTATGACGAAGAAGTAGTCGGTCAAGACAAAAAGGGCAACGACGATGTCCGTACCGTCCTCCACTTCCACCCTGCCCTGGCGCCTTACAAGGCCGCTGTTTTGCCTCTGGTGAAAAAGCTGACCGAACAGGCTGAGGGCATCTATCACCAACTACAAAAAGACTTTATGGTGGACTTCGACGAGACTGGCTCCATCGGCAAGCGCTATCGCCGTCAAGATGAAGTGGGCACCCCCTACTGCATCACCGTGGACTTCCAAACCTTCGGCACCGAAGAGGACGAAGCCGACCACTGCGTCACCATCCGCGACCGTGACACCATGGAACAAGTTCGCGTCCCCATCGCCGAGCTAAACGATTGGCTGGCAGAACGTGTGAAATTTTAATAAGCTGAAATGCCACCCGAATGGGTGGCATTTTTTACCCACCAACAACATACGCCCTGTAGGGGAGGTGCTCTATGCAACATTGCATCATAAATAAAAAATCGATAAAATTGCACTGGAATTTCTCTTGTTCCTGTGGTATAATTTTAAAGATAGACCATATCATTTGTAAACAAAGAGAATCCCACACAGGCTGTGTGGAAAATTTACACAAAGGAAGGTTTCATTATGGAAAATTGCAACGCAAAAGCCTTGGCGATTACCGCCACCAAGGCTCGCCTTTTGGCTCTGGAGTGCGTCTATGGCGCTGCTTCTGGTCACATCGGTGGCTCTCTGTCCTCCTTGGACGTACTGACTGTCCTCTATAACCACACCATGAACATCGATACCGCCAACCCCAAGTGGGAGGATCGTGACCGTTTCGTCATGTCCAAGGGTCACTGCTCCCCCGCCGTCTACCCCACCCTGGCTCTTCGTGGCTTCTTCCCTGTGGAAGAGCTGAAAATGTTCCGCCGTGTGGACGGCCATATGTCCGGCCACGTGGAAATGCACCACGTTCCTGGTGTTGATATGTCCACCGGTTCTTTGGGTCAAGGCATCTCCGCCGCTGTTGGCATGGCTTTGGGCGCAAAAATGAACAAAAAAGACTACCGTACTTACTGCATCTTGGGCGACGGCGAAATCGCTGAAGGTCAAGTCTGGGAAGCCTGTATGTCCGCTGCCAAATATGAGCTGGACAACTTCTGCGCAGTGGTTGACGTCAACGGCCTCCAAATCGACGGTGCCACCAAGGACGTTATGCCCACCGAGCCTTTGGATGCAAAATTTGAATCCTTCGGCTTCCATGTAATTAAAGTAGATGGTCACGACCACGCTGCCATCGTTGCCGCATTTGACGAAGCAAAAACCGTCAAAGGCAAACCTTCCATGATCCTGTCCAAGTCCGTCAAGGGCAAGGGTGTCAGCTACATGGAAAACAACGCCGCTTGGCACGGCTCCGCACCCAACGCAGAGCAATATGCCCAAGGCAAAGCAGAACTAGAAGCCAAATTGGCAGAATTGGAGGGCTAAGACATGGCTGGTAAAATTGCAACAAGAGCCGCTTACGGCAATGCGCTGGTAGCTTTGGCTGAAAAATATCCTGAATTGGTGGTCTTCGATGCCGACTTGGCAGGCGCTACCATGACCAAGGGCTTCTGGAAAGCCTATCCCGATCGTTTCTTCGACATGGGCATCGCAGAGTGCAACATGGTCGGCGTTGCCGCTGGCCTGTCCACCACTGGCAAGAAGCCTTTCGTCAACACCTTCGCCATGTTCGCCGCAGGCCGGGCTTGGGAACAAGTTCGCAACTCCGTCTGCTACCCCCACCTGAACGTGAAGGTCGTCGGCTCCCACGGCGGTCTGTCCGTGGGCGAAGACGGTGCCACCCACCAGTGCATCGAAGACTTTGCCATCATGCGCGCAATCCCTGGCATGGTGGTTCTGAACCCATGCGATGGCAACGAAATGACCCTGGCTACCGAAGCCCTGCTGAACTACGACGGCCCCGCCTATATGCGTCTTGGTCGTCTGGCTGTGGAAACCATCACCGACGAAATCGACGGTTATTCCTTTGAAATCGGCAAAGCCTCCAAAATGAAGGCCGGCACCGACGTGACCATCATCGCCACCGGCATGATGGTGCAAATGGCAATGAAGGCAGCTGCCGATTTGGAAGCCGCCGGCATCTCCGCTGCCGTCCTGAATATGCACACCATCAAGCCTTTGGATGTGGACGCCGTCATGGCAGCCGCCAAAGAAACCGGTTGCATCGTCACCACAGAAGAATCCAACATCATCGGTGGTCTGGGTAGCGCAGTTTGCGAAGCCATTGCTGAGTGCCCCGTCCCTGTGGTTCGCCACGGTGTCAACGACGAATTTGGTCGCTCCGGCAAGGCAGAAGCTGTGCTGGAAGCCTATAACCTGACTCCAGCCGCCATCGCAGAGGCCGCCAAAAAGGCCATCTCCCTGAAATAAGTTGATTTAGAAAAAAGGCGGTGCTGATGCGCCGCCTTTTCTCAGCCTCTCCATTTGGGAGAGGTGCCCACCGCAGAGGGGGTCGAGGGCAAGCGCCCCACCCAAAAGCCCTCTCAGTCGGCTTCGCCGCCAGCTCTCCCAAAGGGAGAGCCTTTTTTTGCGCAAAAAGGTTGCGAAATCAAAGTTTTCACGTTATAATAATACCAACAAAATTATTTAGACGCTATGAGGTACATTATGAAAAAAACCTTGCAAACCGCCAACAATCTCCACCTAAACGAGGAAAAAATCGACCAACTTTGCGCCTTTGGGGACGCTTTGATTGAAAAAAATCAGGTGATGAACCTAACTGCCATCACCGAACCAAAAGCCGTGGCAACGCTCCACTTTTTAGACTGCATCGCTCTGCTGGATGCCGTGGATTTTAAAGACAAATCCGTGGTGGACATCGGCTGTGGCGCCGGGTTCCCCTCTGTGCCCCTGAAAATCGCCGAGCCCTCCATGGACGTCACCCTTTTGGATTCCCTGGCAAAACGGATGACCTGGCTGGAAGAAATTCTCCCCCAAATCGGGGTGGAGGCCACCTATAAAGTAGGCCGCGCTGAAGAGCTGGTGAAAGACTGCCGGGAGTCCTACGACATCGCCACCTCCCGCGCCGTTGCCCGGCTGAACCTGCTCTGCGAGCTGTGCTTGCCCTATGTCAAAGTGGGGGGATATTTCTTGGCAATGAAAGGCGCAGATGCCGTGGTGGAGATGGACGAGGCTCAAACCGCCATCACAACTCTCGGTGGCAAAGTGGAGTCCATCTACAAATATCCCGTCGATGGCACCACCCATCGGGTGGTCGTAATTTCCAAAATCCACGCAACCCCAGACAAATACCCGCGCAGATTCCCGAAAATCAAGCAAAATCCCCTGTGAATTTCGATTTAACCCTTGATTTTACATAAATTTTATGATATCTTTATGTATGTTGAGAAACAAAATTCGAGGAGGAAATTTACCTATGAAAAAACTGTCTGCCCTGATCCTGGCTTTGGCCATGATTGCTTCCATGAGCGTTGTCGCTTATGCCGAAGAAGAAATCGCTGACGAAGCCGAAGTTGTCGCTGAAGAAGTTGCCAACTACGACGACGAAACCATGATGATCGACGAAGAAGAAGTCGTCGAAGAAGTCGCTGAAGAAGTCGTCGAAGA
>JAWXUJ010000183.1:0-3706 GCA_044432765.1 Eubacteriales bacterium
CATAGTTTTTCCTCCCAAAGTTGATATGGAAATGAGTTTCCATGTCATACTATGAGATTTAGCAGAAAAATGTTACTGTTTTAGGAAAAATCAACTGGAGGCTTGTCGGTCGACTCCCCCATGGGTAGGATGGACTGGTCGGCGCGCGGTGCATCGGAATAGTCGATGGGTTGGTCGTGCCCACCATAGTTTGGGGGCGCTGGGTCGTGGGGGTGGACGTTGATTTTTTTGTTGTCTTTCATGGGATTCACACTCCTTTTTAGGTAGTGTGTGGACTTTTTCGTCTTTTATTCTTCCCGATTTTTGCGGATTAGGTTGGCGATTTCTTGGAATTTTTCGTTGACATAGCCGTAGTTTTTTCGCTGGTGGGGCAGGATACAGTTGGTGCAGTCTTTGTAGCCTTTTTCGTTGAAGCGGAAGTTGCCACCGCAGTGTTCGCCCAGGGCGTAGAGGGGGCAGTAGCAGAATAGGCAGTTGAAATCGGTGATATTTTCCATTTTGTGGCATGGGAAATACTCGCATTTGGAGTTTTGATAGAAGCTATAATTTTTATTTTTCCACTTTGGATCCACGTGAAATTCCTCCAATACGGTTACTTTTTCAATTTTTCAGGTAAGGTTGGGTCGGGGGTGACGTAGGCGGTTTTGTACCGGTCGTAGATGACCATGCCTGGCTTTGCACCGGTGGGTTTTTTTACGTACTTCACTGGAGTGAAGTCTACGGGGATGTTTTGCCCTTCCCGCGCCTGGGAGTAGTAGGCCGCCAACTGGGCCGCTTCGGTGACGGTTTGGTCGTCGGGGTTGTGGCTTGCGATGATGACATGACTGCCGTGGATTTTCTGGGCATGGAGCCAAATTTCACTTTTTAATGCGGTTTTTAACGTTAATTGGTCGTTTTGCCGGTTGTTTCTGCCAACAAAAATCTCAATTCCACTGGTGGAGCGAAAAGCCATGGGGCGCTGTGGCTTTTGCTTCATCACCTTGCGTCCGGTTTGGCGGTGGAGGTAGTTGCCGGCCTCTAGTTCAACTCGGATATCTTGCAAGTCCTGTTCCGTTTCGGCCTGGGACAATTCGTGGAGGACTGCGGTGAGGTAGTCAAGTTCAGCGACGCCGTCCACAAGGAGTTGGGTCAACATCTGCTGGGCGTGTTTGGCCTTGGTGTAGTCCCTGTAAAATTTGGCGGCATTTTGTTGTGGGGACAACAATGGAGATAGGGGGATGGCGATTTCAGCCATGTTTTCATCGTAGAAATCCACCACAGTGACACTGGTTTGACCGCGGGAGATTTGATGGATATTTGAGGTTAAAATGTCGCCCAGTTGGCGGAGACGCTCCCGGTCTTGGGTGGCTTCCAGTTCTTTTTTCTGCAGTTCCAACTTCCGGGTGACCCGGTCTTTTAGGTTGGAAACCGTCTTGAACATGGCTTGGCCTTTTTGGCGCATCCGGTCGGAATGGTCCCGCGCGCCGTAGAATTTATCCAAAAGTGCGGAGCAGGAATCGAAGGTTTCCTCTTGGTACAGAGCACCGTATTGGGCGATGGAAATGGATGAGAACTGCTTTGGCAGGCCATTTTCCGACAAAATGGTAGGCAGAGTATTGGTGGTTAAATGTTGGAATTTCTTCCATAAAAAAGCGGAAAGCGACGGTAAATTACAGGTAGAAATATCACCATCTGTGTCGCCGAAGAAACCGTAGGCCAGTTCACGGCAGGTCATGGGGGACATTCCGGCGAAGGTTTCCATCAGCCATTTATCCAGTTTTTTCTGACCTTCTACAGCCTGTAATTTCTCCAAAATTGCTTCCAAACTGGCGGTGGTGGGGTTTAGTCGATCGGTGGAGGGAGGGTATTCATAGAACAGGCCTGGCAGGACGGGGCGGGCTTCGGACATTTCAAAGTCCACACGGCGCATACAGTCCAAAATGCGCCGTCCGTTGTCTAGCAAAACGATGTTGGAGCTACGTCCCATCAGTTCGACAACCAGGTGTCGGCGGGTGGGTTCGCCCAGTTCGTCGGTGCAGTCCAGGACGAAGTCTAGGAGCCGTTCCATGGGCGGTTGGACAATGTCCACGATTTTTGCGCCCACCAGATATTTCCGCAAAAACATACAGAACATGGGGGGCTGTTGGGGGTTTTCCACGGACAATTTGGTCAGGTGGATGCGGCTTTGGTTGCCACCGGCATTGACCAGGAGTTTGCCACCACCACCGCGACTGCGCAGGTGGAACACCACCGCGTCCCGTTGTGGTTGGTGCACCCGATCGATGCGACTGCCAATGGCAACTGGGCGCAATTCCTGGGTGATGGCGGTTAAAAATAATGCGTCAAATGGCATGGTCGTCCTCCATGGTCAGGTTGAATAATTCGTTGAGACGGTCGTTTTGTCCCTGAAGATATAGGGCGCCAAACAAACTTTCCAGGCCGGGTGCTCGGGAATATTGGCCTCTCGAGGCATTTTTTGGAACAAAATGAACGTTTGCATTCCGACCTCGTTTGTAGAAGGCCAGTTCTGTCTCTGTGAGCAATGGGAGCATTTTTTCCACTCTTGCCGCTTGGGCGGGGGCGCTGACATATGTTACGGTGGCACGGTGAAGGCTACCGGCGGTGGCCTTTCCGCAGGTGATGAGCCAGGTGCGGACAAGGAGTTCAAAAACACCATCGCCAATGTGTGCAAGGCCTAATGGACTGATTGCGTGAAGTTGGGTTGAGGTCAAAATGGGTGCAAAATAGTTTTCCAAAATGGAGAATCCTCCTAGTTTTTCTGTGTTTTAAGGATATTATACATCATGTAGGTGGAAATTGCAACGGAGAAAAGGCTCCTTTTCAAAAAGGAGGCTTGGGGCGAAAAAATGGACACCTGGAGGTGTCCATTTTGGTTTATTTTGCGAAATCAACGGCTTTGGTTTCCCGGATTAAGTTTAGCTTGATTTGGCCTGGGTATTCCAATTCGTTTTCGATTTTCTTTGCCAGTTCCCGAGCCAGGAGAATCATGTTGTCCTCACTGACGATTTCTGGCTTGACCATGATGCGAACTTCACGGCCGGCTTGGATGGCGAAGGCCTTTTCTACACCCGGGTAGGTGCCGGTTAAGGCTTCCAGTTTTTCCAGACGGCGGATGTAGTTCTCTACGTTTTCCCGGCGAGCGCCAGGACGGGCGGCAGAGATGGCATCGGCGGCCTGCACCAGACAGGCAACCAAGGTCTTGGGTTCCACGTCGCCGTGGTGGGCTTCGATGGCATTGATGATGACCGCGTTTTCCTTGTACTTTTTGGCAAGGTCAACACCCAGTTGGATGTGGCTGCCTTCCATTTCATGGTCGACGGACTTGCCTAAGTCGTGAAGCAGGCCGGCCCGCTTTGCCATGGTGATGTCCACGCCCAGTTCGCTTGCCAGAAGGCCGGCGATGTGGGAGACTTCGATGGAGTGGTTCAGTACATTTTGACCGTAGCTGGTACGGTATTTTTGGCGACCCAACAGCTTGATGATTTCGGGGTGTAGATTGTGGATGCCAGTCTCGTAGGTGGCGCGTTCGCCCTCCTGCTTGATGACGTGTTCCACTTCGCGGCGGGACTTTTCCACCATATCTTCGATGCGGGTGGGGTG
The DNA here is from genome assembly GCA_044432765.1 of Eubacteriales bacterium. Taxonomy (GTDB): domain Bacteria; phylum Bacillota; class Clostridia; order Oscillospirales; family Oscillospiraceae; genus Avoscillospira_A. Next base: position 3,601 of record JAWXUJ010000183.1, read on the forward strand.
GATGCGACCGTCTACAATCAGTTTTTCCAGAGCCAGACGAGCGACCTCGCGGCGGATGGGATCAAAGCTGGAGACGGTGATTGCTTCGGGGGTATCGTCGATGATG
>JAWXUJ010000184.1:0-3693 GCA_044432765.1 Eubacteriales bacterium
AACGACCTGATTTTCAGCGTGGTCAAGCCAGTGGAGGAATTTGATATCAAAGGAAAAGACGAAAACCATGTCTTTTCTCAAAATGTGGAGGCATTCCTCCAGCGGACTGTGGACGTGGTGGTACCTGAAGTCCTATTTCGCTATGTGGTTGCCACCGATGAAATCTACTACTACGGCGCTTTACAGCAGTTGGGAGAACTGCCATCTCATGTGACAGACTATCAAAATTGGATATTGAAGCGGAACATTATATACGACGAAGATGTGGAGACCTTTTTGGATTTCACCAAATTGGTGGCAACCGGGGTGGAGCGCCCCTTGGTCTACCGTTTGTACGCCCCCGATGGAGAGCCGGTTTGGTACAAAAAAGAGTATATTCTCTGCAGAGACAAAAATGGGCAGGTCACGGAGGCCATCGGCAAGTTGACCAACGTGCAGTCGGAAAAAGAACTGGAGCACCACGCCAACCAAGACCCGCTGACTGGTTGCCTGCGAAAGCACTCCTTTGAAACCGTGTGCAGTTGTCATCTGGAGGCTAACAGTGGGGGACACCACGCCTTGATGATGGTGGACTTGGACAACTTCAAAGCAGTCAACGACAATTTGGGTCATCAATTTGGTGACACCGTCCTCCGTGGTGTGGGGGAGAAGCTCCGCGCTCTGTTCCGCAGTAGCGATTTTGTGGGACGAATTGGTGGCGACGAATTTATGGTCTTTATGAAAGACGTCCCAGGTCGTCTGATTGTGGAACAGAAGGCTCAGGATATTCTGCGTCTTTTGGACACCACCTTCACCGGCATCAACCACTCCTATCGGGTGAGCAGTAGCGTGGGCATTGCCACCTATCCCGGCGATGGGCTAGACTTTAAAGCACTTTACGACCACGCGGACATCGCCCTGTACGATGCCAAAAATCGTGGCAAAAATGACTTTGTTTTCTACCACAACCAACTGTCCAAAGGCACCATGGAAAACACCATGCCCTTTGATGTGGCAGCTCGCACTCTGTCCCAATACTACGATTCTAAAATCGTGGCGGAGACCTTCAATCTGCTGTTTGAAAGCAAGGATTTGGACATCTCTATGCAGGCGGTGCTGAAGAGCATCGGCAATCGTTTTGCCACCAGTCGGGTTTATATATTTGAGTTGAATCAAAATGAACCCTACGGTTATGCCAACACCTATGAATGGTGCGCCCCAGGTATCAGCGCGGAGATAGAGGGGCTACAGTGTGTGCCAGAATCCTTGTTGCGTCCGTTTTTCGGTTTGTCAAATATGGACGGCATTCTCTACTGCAACGACTTGAATGTCTTGGAAAGCCGGGCGGCCTACGACTTGATGGCGGGGCAAAATATTAAATCCTTCCTCCATGCCTACATTGGGCCAAAGAATTTACCAGCCTATCTGGTTGGGTTTGACGATTGCCTGACCACCCGGGTTTGGCGTCCCATTGAAATCAGCACTTTGCTCTATGTCAGTAAAATCATCGCCCAGTTCCTCAGTGGCAAAAAGGCCATGCAGGACGCGACTGTGGTGATGGAAGAACGGGTCACCGCCCTGGATTCTGTGAATTTTAACGCCTATATCATTGACAAAAAAACCTATGAGCTAACATTCTTCAACAAAAGAATGAAAGAACAGTTCCCCGACATCGAAGTGGGTGCACTGTGCTATAAAGTCCTTCGTGGTAAGGATGGAGAATGCGAGAACTGCCCGCTGAAAACCATGCGGAGGACCGGAGATGGTGCAACGCGTAGCGTGATTTACAACGAACAAGTCCAACGGTATTTCCTGACCAATGCCACCCAGATTGTTAGCTACGATGGACAAGAAGGCATCTTTATGGCTGCCAATGATGTGTCCAACTGGGTCAATCAAAACAAAGACTTGGGCTGTGATGCCAATGAAAACCCAGAATCCATTTTGGATGCGTTGCTTGTTTGAAACATCGATTTTAAAATACCTGCACCGGCGAAGTTGCTTCGCCAGTGTAGGTGTTTTTGTTGAAATGGTGATTTTTTGTGATTTGTTGCGAAAATTTAAAGTATATTTTAGGTAGGCCATATAAAATAGCTACAGTGTTAAATCTGTGTAAAATCGCAGAATCCATGGGGAAGGAGGAAAAATATGAAATTTAGACACGAGTTCAAACATGAAATCTCGGAATTTGATTACTTGATGCTCCGCAGTCGGCTCCATGCCACCCTGCATCCCGACCACAACGGAGACAACGGCAAGTATAAAATTCGGAGCCTCTACTTTGATAATCTCTACGATGCGGCGCTGCGGGAGAAGATTGACGGGGTCAACTGCCGTGAAAAATTCCGCGTTCGCGCCTATGATGGTGACATCAACTTCATCCGTTTGGAGAAAAAGAGCAAAGTGAACGGCCTGTGTAACAAGGTCAGCGCCCGCATCACCGCCGATGAAGTGGCATGTATCATCGCCGGGGACATCGATTTTATGGAACACCACCAAGCTCCGTTGGTACAGGAGTTGTTTCGCAAAATGAAAAATGGAGGGTTGAAGCCCAAAACCATTGTGGATTACACCCGGGAGGCCTTCACCTATCCGGCGGGCAACGTCCGCATCACACTGGACTACGACATCAGCACCGGCCTTTCCAGCACCGATTTTCTCGATGCCAACAGCGTCACCATACCGGCAGGGGACAAGGTGATTATCTTGGAGGTCAAATGGGATGAATACTTCCCAGACTTTGTCCGAGATGTGGTGCAGATGGAAAGCCGCCGCGCCGCGGCCTATTCCAAATATGGAGCTTGCCGAATTTACGGCTAACATTGGAAACGCGTAGATTGGCGCGTGCAACAAATAAAAAGAAGGCACTAGAATGTGCGGTCTTGAGAAAATAAGGAGAAATTACTATGACATTCAATGACATTTTTCAATCTAGCTTTTTAGAAAACGTCAACAGCGTATCCATTTTGGATATGGTGGTGGCACTGGCTCTGGCCTTTGGGGTTGGGCTGTTCATCTTCTTCGTCTACAAAAAAACATACGCAGGGGTTATGTACTCCGCCAGTTTTGGCCTTACCCTTATTGCAATGACCATGATTTCCACCCTGGTTATCTTAGCTGTCACCTCCAACGTGGTGCTGTCTCTTGGTATGGTCGGTGCATTGTCCATCGTCCGATTCCGCACCGCCATCAAAGACCCTATGGACATCGCATTCCTGTTCTGGGCCATCGCCGTGGGCATCGTTTTGGCTGCTGGCATGATTCCTTTGGCTGTGTTCGGCAGTGTGTTCATCGGCGTGATGTTCATTCTCTTTGCCAATAAAAAATCCCACACCAACCCTTATATGATCGTCCTGTCCTGCGAAAACCAAGACGCAGAAAAGAAGGCCATGTCCGTTGTGGACTACAATGTGAAGCGTAGCGTCATCAAGAGTAAAACCGTCCGCGCCGGCGCCATTGAGCTGAACGTAGAAGTCCGCATGATGGATGATGAAACTGAATTTATCAACGAACTTGCCGCCATGGAGGGGGTTACCAGCGCCGTTTTGGTCAGCTATAACGGCGAATATATGGGATAATGGGGTGATCTTATGTTAACCCATAAAAATATCGGAAAGATATGCGCCCTCTGCGTGGCGCTGTCCATGGTCATTGCCATCATTTTTATGAATGGTGAATCCCTGGGCATCGTGGAAGCAGAGGACTCCAACGACT
>JAWXUJ010000185.1:0-3671 GCA_044432765.1 Eubacteriales bacterium
TGGAAACATTTGGAGAGAGGACCCAGGGAAGGGAAGATACATTGCACGTCGGCAACGATGACTTCGCAAGCGCCAGTCAGGACAACGTTTTCTTGTTGCAGGAAGTTACCAGCCATGGGGATGCCGTGACGCATGGTGGCTTCGTTGGAAGTACAGCAGACGCCAGAGATGCAGATGCCCTTGGCGCCAGTTGCCTTGGCAGCAGCGACCAGATCGGGGTCTGCGGCATAGTGGACGATCATTTCAGACAGGGAAGGATCGTGACCATGGATGATGATGTTGACACATTCCTTGTCCATAACACCCAAGTTAGCTTCGGTGTCGACGGGCTTTGGAGTGCCGAACAGAACGTCAGAGAACTCGGTGCCCATCATGGAACCGCCCCAGCCGTCAGACAGGCCAGTACGGAGAGATTGGCGAACCAGAGCTTCTGGCAGAGAGGAACAACCCATATGGGTCATATGTAGGGATTGGGAGACTTCACGGTCGATGGCGCGAGGCATGATGCCGGCATCTTCCCAGATTTTTTGACGAACTTCAGGAGCACGTTTGGGGAAAATCAAGGTGCCGAAAGGCTTGCCGTATTCCATCAGGCCTTTTTCAGCGACTTCGTGAGCCAGAGCGTACAGTTCTTTGCCCTCGGTTTCAATGCCGAATTCCACAGCGATTCTTTTCAGTTTCTCTGGGTCTTTGACTTGATAGTTGCCGCCTTCTTCAGACAGGTACAGGGTGTGTGCGATACCACGACCGTGGTCGGAGTGAGCAGCAGCACCGCCAGCGGTGAAGCGCAGGTAGTTACGACCGACGATTCCGTGAGCGTCGCAACCGCAGATGCCGCGAGGGGCTTTGGGGGTGATGCGGCAGGGGCCCATGGAGCAGATACGGCAGCAGGTGCCTTCTTCGCCGAACTTACAGTGGGGGGTTTGGTTTTTGACACGTTGTTGCCAGGAGTCTGCGCCGACTTTGGAACCAGTTTCCAACAGTTTGGCGGTGGCAGCTTCCATTTCTTCAACGGACGTTAAGAGTTCCCATTCTTTCAATGTAATTTCCTCCTAATACAAATGATGTCCCTTGGAAGGGTTGATGGGGAGTAAACCCATCAGTTGGTGTCCATTCCCAGCAGAAGCAGAGGATGAACAAGGCAAAATATAGACGACTGGGTACGTCCCATTTCGCCATATACATACAACCTATTGTACCAATTTTTTGAGCAAATGTCAATCGGATATCCATAAATCTTCCACGTCAAAAAAGCTAGAAATAACTCCCATTTTTGTTAGAAATGCCATATGAAACCTGTGCATATACGTTGAAAAACCTCCTAAAAAAGGAGGTTTTTCAACGTATTCAATAATTTGTTGGAATTTTGATTATTTGTCCATGTGGACGTTGAGGTGTGGATAGGTCATGGCGATGTGGGTTTGGTCGAAGACCACCTTGACATTATTGGTGACACCATAGAAAGCGTCCCAATAGTCGGCGGCATTGACCCACACGCGGACATCGTAGCAGATGGCGTGGTCACCATAGCTGTTGACCGCCACAAAGGGGGCGGGATCGGTGAGCACCATGGGCAGGAGGCAAGCACTGCGGAGAGCATCCTTCACTGTGTCAATGTTGTCGTCATAAGAGGCGGAGAACTGCATATCCACACGGCGGGTACCACCCGAGGTGTAGTTGACGATTTTGGAGCTGGCGACTTCGCTGTTGGGAACCAAAACGATTTTGTTGTCCACGGTGGCCAGCTTAGTGTAGACGATGCCGATTTCTTGAATGACACCGCTGACACCTCCGATTTCCACAAACTCACCTACTTGGAAAGGTTGGGTGGTCAAAACGGTGAAGCCACCTGCCACATTGGACAGGGCACCTTGGATGGCCAGGGAAAAGGCCAGGGATAGGACGGTGAACACTGCGACCAGAGAAGTGACGTCAAAGCCCAAGCTACTGGCAGCCATCAGCAGAGCAACCGTCCACAGCGCAAACCGGGTGGTGGTGCGGAGCACACCATGGAAGTTGGCTGGGATTTTGGTCTTGCCGATGAATTTGTCGAAAAAGGTGTTGATGAATTTAATGGCGAAGTAGGCCACCGCCACAATGAGAATGGCCGGCAACAGCTTGCTGACGGTCAAAGAGGCGAAAAATGTGGTAATGACGGAGAAATCAATGGTATCAAATGACATGAAAATACGTCCTTTCTGTTAATCCCCTACATTATAATATAAAACGACATAAATGGCAAGTATGATTTTTTAGTGAATTATGAATGGCTGTGGGGGGGCTTGTTCTTACTGCAAATTGATAGGACACCATAGGGTCATTGCGGAGCGACAAGGGAATCGGAGGCGTCCAAACAAAAAACCGCCCCGAAGGGCGGTTTTTATCAAGTTTCTTCCACTTCTGGCAATTCCAGAGGTTCTTCTGGGGATTCTGTGGTTTCGGGGAGGCGGTTTTTGTCGGCGTTGACAAAGGCCATCAGTTCGTCGCCGGTGATGGTTTCCTTTTGCAGAAGGAACAGGGCGATGTCGTCCAACAGCTCCCGGTTGTCTGCCAGGATTTTGAAGGAGCCCTCGTAGCAGTGTGCCAGCAAATCCCGGATTTCCAAATCGGCTTCGGCAGCGGTGGTGTCGGCGCAGTTCATATAGACCTGTCCGTCCAAATACTGACCACTGGTGCCGGAAAGTGCCATCAGCCCGAACTTTTCGCCCATGCCGAATTGGGTGACCATGCGACGTGCCAGATCGGTTGCCCGCTCGATGTCATTGGAGGCACCGGTGGTCTGGACAGCAAAGACCAGTTGTTCGGCGGCGCGACCACCCAGTAGGGTTTTCAGCTCCGTGGTCAGCTCTGCTTTGGAGTTGAGGAATTTTTCCTCCTCTGGCATCTGCATGGTGTAGCCCAATGCGCCGGAGGTGTGGGGGACAATGGTGATTTTAGAGACGGGCTGTGCGTGTTTTTCCATGGCGGCAACCAGGGCGTGACCAACTTCGTGATAGGCGACAATTCGTTTTTCCATGTCGGTCAAAACGGTGCCTTTTTTCTCGGTGCCGGCGATGACAACTTCAAAGGATACCAACAAATCCTGTTGGTTCACAGTTTGGCGACCGAGACGGACGGCTCGGAGGGCGGCTTCGTTGACCAGGTTCGCCAGGTCTGCGCCCACAGCGCCGGCGGTGGCGGTGGCGATTTTGTGCAAATCCACGTCGCTTGCCAGTTTGATGTTTTTGGTGTGGACCCGAAGGGTTTGGTACCGACCGGAAAGGTTGGGTCTGTCCACAATGATTCGGCGGTCAAACCGACCTGCCCGGAGCAGTGCTTTGTCCAGGGTTTCAGGACGGTTGGTGGCGGCGAGAATGACCACACCTTTGGAGGAGTCGAAGCCGTCAATTTCTGCCAAAAGTTGGTTCAGGGTTTGTTCTCGCTCGTCGTTGCCACCGAACTTGGAGTCCCGGCTTTTGCCAATGGCATCGATTTCGTCAATGAAGATGATGGCAGGGGCGATTTTCGCCGCTTGTTGGAACAAATCCCGGACACGGCTTGCGCCTACGCCCACAAACATCTCCACAAAGTCAGAGCCAGAGATGGAGAAGAATGGCACGTTGGCCTCGCCAGCCACGGCCTTTGCCAACAGGGTTTTGCCGGTGCCGGGGGAACCGACCAACAGCGCGCCC
>JAWXUJ010000186.1:0-3652 GCA_044432765.1 Eubacteriales bacterium
GGCTTGACCGTAATCATAGAGGATGGTTGCCAACTGTTGCCGGCTGACGCTGTCCTCTTTTTCTGCGGAGATGGTGGTCAACAGGGAGTCCGGCAGGGCGTAGGTACCACCGGATAGGCGGGACAGTACCGTTTCCACCATGGAGACAGTCATGGTCTCGTAGGGTGAGAAAATGCCAGGATCCGTACCATTGAACAGGCCGGCATAGGTGGCGGACATGACCTCCTCAAAGAACCAGTTATCCCGGTTGACATCTTCGTAAAAATCGTCATATGGTTGAATGCCCACGGTGATTTGACGGTAGAGGGATTGATAGCGGTTGGAACCGTCGGTGGCGGCCATGCCCAGGACGTAATCCCCATTGGGCAGTCCGCTTTTCACCACGGAGTTGGTACTGTAGATGTACTGATTCACACCGTTGTCCAAAACCAGATTGTAAGCGTCCTCCGCAGTGATATCCACATAGACATCTTCCCCGCTGTCCAGAACATCGTTTAATGAGTAGTCCATGTCGTTGGTGTAGACCATGCCACTGGTGACCGCCACAGTTTCTGTGGATTCCAAGGTGCCAAGCCGTTTGGCCTGCCAGGTCAAGTCCAAATAGCCCTCCCCTGCGAAGTAAGGCGTCAGCCGTTCAATGCGATAGGTACAAGCAGTGCCGTCAGAGGCAGAGATGTGCATTTCGTTCACAACGACATCGTCCTTGATTTCCACAATCAAGGTGATGCCTTGGGGGTCGATGACGTGTTCCTGTTTCTGCATGGCAGTGGAGCTGAACGCCTCACCGGTGGCGCCATCGGTCAAAATGCCACCAAAGTTGATGAGATAGTGGTCGGTGTCCAGATAGTCGATGTCGCTGATGTAGGAACTAAAGGCGGAACTGCCCAGTTCTTTGCCGTATTGCCAGACCTGTTCTGCAGTCATGGCCTCTTCGTCGATGGCATAGCGTACACCGCAGGAGTAGGTATCGTTGGGGTCAAAGGACAAGTCGAATTCCTTGGTGCGGTAATTGCCGTTATCAAAGAGAAGAATGTCGCCGTTGTCTGCCACGGTGATGGCATGATTGCCGTAGAAATACTCAAAGTCCTCACCCACTGGGGTTAACAGCTTGTCAGCATAGGCCTCTGCCCAATCGGCGCTGGGGTCGGCTAGAATCCAGATGACCTCCCCGGTGTCGGCATCGAATTTCACAACGGCATCCTTCATCCGTCCGGAGGCCAAAATGGTGTTCTCTGCCTCATCGTAGTAGAGGGCGTTGTTATGGAACCAGTCATTGGCAGAGCGTTTCAGCACTGTCGCCCATTTTGCATCTTCTGTGGCATTGGGGTTGTTGACGGTTTGGTTGTTGTAGATGTGCAGTTGCCAGTCCGGGTCGGACAGGCATTCCATGTCGCTCAAAATGTCCTTCATATCCCAGTCATCCACAATTTCACCGGTGGTGCGATCCAGGCGGACGATGTAGTCCTCCACCGTGTCACCAGCGGAGGCCGCAACCAGTAGGTCGCCGTTGGACAGTTCCAACGCCTCGTGGTGAGCACCGTAAATCAGATATTCATTGTGTACCCTCCCCAGCATATCGAACTCAAACAGGGAGGCCGCTGTAGATTCTTCTTCCACCGCGGTGTTGGAACCGCTGAGCAGATTGCCGTTTGCCAACCGTTTGATGGGCATGGTGGAGATGGAGATGGTGGTGTACCAGCGGACATCGCCGTTGTGGTCGAAGCAATAACTGCCACCGCCTTCCATAATGGCATAGGTGAAGCCCTCTGCCATCAACTCGGTGTTGGCAACGGTGACCTCTGCCATAGGCATGGTGTCTGGCAATGGTTGGGTTTGAATGTAGACGGTTTTTTCCGTGACGGTGCCATCCGTGGCAGTGAAGGTGATGGTCACCACGTTGTTTTGGTTGGCGTAAAGACCGTAGATAGGCAAGGTGTGGGACTCGGTCACGGTGGTGAAATCGTGGTTCACTGTGGATGGTTCGTCCTTGCCCTGGATGGTGACAGAGACGGTGCCCAGTTGGTCGGTGTCAAAGGCAATCAGTGCCGAAAGAGGCGATGCGTCGTAGGGGTTTAGAACGGTCAATGGATTGTCCAAGGTGTAGTTGCCATTTTGGATGATGGACTGCAATTCCGCCGAGCGGTCGTTGTGCTGTTCCACCAGGCCGGTGGTCTCCACCACCACCACGTCCTGTCCGATTTGCAGGATATAGTCGGTTGTGGTGGCATAGTGCGTGCCGTTTTGGGTGGCAACCAAAGTGACGGTGTAGGTGCCATCCACCAAGTCCTGTAGGTTCAAATGGCTGTGGTAGAAGCCGGCAGTGCTGTCCAAAACACCTTGCAATTCTGCAGAAACGCTGGCTTTTTGCACCATGGACGCGTTGTTTTCCAAGGTGTATCCCAGCTTTTCACCGGTGGCGGTGTGCTCCAAAACCAAAGTTCTATCGGTGACTGATTGGCTCACTTCCCCGGTGACGAAACCACTGATAAACAGGAAGTCTTCGTTGGCAGACAAATCAAAAATCTGCGCTGTCGCCGGTGTTTCGGCGTAGGTCATATCCACGGCTTTTGCGCCACCGTTGGAGAGATAGTTGTACACCCCTTGGTTTGTGCCAAGGCCTTGCCATGGGCTGTACAGGGTGTCCAGGGACAGTTTTTCTGCCCGATAGCAGGACTCGTCCAGATTGACGGCAAAGACGGTTTCCCCGGCCTGGTTCACCTCGATGACCTGCATTTTATCCCGGAGCAACACCAGTCCACTGGTGTCGATGTTGGAAAAGGTGTCGAAGTTGCCCAAATAGGTGTCAGATTCTGGGATATACTGAGTGCTACCGTGGACGTAGCTCAATCCATCGGTGCCCAATTCCTGTCCATATTCCCAAATTTGCTCCACAGTTTGAGCTGTTTCATCGATGCGATAAACCACCATACGGCTGTACAATTCCTCGGTTGGGTAGTCTGCATCTGGGTCAAGGCCTCTCTGCATTCCATTGTCGAAGATGGTGATGTCCATGGAGCCGTCGTCATTTTCTGATACCAGGGACACATCGTGTTGGGAGTAGAACCACTGGAAATCCTCCCCCACCGGAGTCAAATACTTGTCCTGGTCGCCGGGGCAGGCCAGTTGGTTGTCGGAAAGTACCCACTGGACTTCCAAGTCGGGGTAGCTCAGCTTTGCCACTGCATTTTGGTTCCGCATGGACACCAGAATATACCCCTCCCCGCCATCGGCGATGGTGTTCAGGTGGAGCCAGTCGGAGGAACCGTTGTCCCGCACCTCGAAGGAGCCTTGGGTGCTGTTGAAAATATACTCCCATGGGCGGTCGTAGATGGCATAAGTGTTGTCCTCCAGGTTGATGGCGCCGTTGATCAGCAACAGTTCATCCCCCAGAAGGTAACCGTCGTGGTGGGTGTGGATGCTGTCCAGGCGCAGTTCCCGATAGAGGTAGCCGGTGTAGTCAAATTCATAGATGGTGCCAAACAGGGAGTAGGCTCCGGAGGACACCCAGATGTGTCCATTTTCGTCCACCTCATCCAGAACGCTACCGCCGGTGTAGATGGCGAAATACCCGCGGATGTCCCCATTGACATCAATCAAGGTGCGATATACATCTTTCAGCATATAGAGGCCGTCGGAAAGTTGAGTCAAATCC
>JAWXUJ010000187.1:0-3637 GCA_044432765.1 Eubacteriales bacterium
AGGTAAAGTGGTCGGTGCCTTCCACATATCGTTCGCAGTCCTCCACGGAGTATTCCTTACATAGCTGTTGCAGTTCGCATTCGCCGTTGCGGGAGCAGGACAGACATTTGCGGTTGTGGTTGGAGAGAATCAAGGTCAAGGTGTTGTGACGGGACTTGATCAACCCGGGGGTGTTGGTCATAATCTCCATGCCTTCGGCCACTGGGTGGACGCAGGATGCGGCATAACTTCTGGCACCTTTGATTTCCACCAAGCACATCCGGCAAGAGCCGATTTCGTTGATTTCTTTCAGATAACACAGGGTGGGAATGCGGATGCCAGCGCTTCTGGCAGCCTCCAGAATGGTAATTCCCTTGGGTACTGTCAGGGACATACCGTTGATTTTAATATTCACTGTTTCCATAACAATACACTCCTTAATGTTTGATGACGGCGCCGAACTTACACTTGGTCATGCAGGCACCGCACTTGATGCACTTGGTCTGGTCGATGGTGTGAACACCTTTTGGCGCGCCAGAGATGGCATCGGCAGGACATACCCGGGAACACATGGTACAGCCCTTGCACTTGTCGGCCTCGATGTCATAGGACAACAGGGACTTACAGACACCGGCGGGACATTTTTTCTGCATAATATGGGCGGTGTATTCGTCACGGAAGTATTGAATGGTGGACAGAACAGGGTTGGGGGCCGTTTGACCCAGACCGCAAAGAGAGGCCTTTTTGACTTCCTTGCACAGGTCTTCCAACTTCGCCAAATCGTCCATGGAGGCTTGGCCTTCGGTGATTTTGGTCAGGAGTTCGTGGATACGCTTGGTACCGATGCGACATGGGACGCAACGACCGCAGGATTCATCCACAGTGAATTCCAGAAAGAACTTGGCGATGTCCACCATGCAGGTATCCTCATCCATGACAATCAAGCCACCAGAGCCCATCATTGAACCAATGTCAATCAGGTTGTCGTAGTCAATGGGGGTGTCAATCAGGGATGCAGGGATGCAACCGCCAGAGGGGCCACCAGTTTGAGCGGCTTTGAATTGCTTGCCGTTGGGGATGCCACCGCCGATGTCTTCAATGATTTGACGGAGTGTGGTGCCCATGGGGACTTCCACCAGGCCGGTATGCTTGATTTTGCCACCCAATGCAAAGACTTTGGTGCCTTTGGACTTCTCAGTGCCGATGCTACTAAACCACTCTGCCCCATTGAGGATGATGCGGGGGATGTTGGCGTAGGTTTCTACGTTGTTCAGCACGGTGGGCTTGCCGAACAGGCCTTTCACGGCGGGGAATGGTGGACGTGGGCGAGGTTCGCCACGTTTTCCTTCAATGGAGGTCATCAGGGCGGTTTCTTCACCACAGACGAAGGCACCTGCACCCAATCGGATATGTAGGTCAAAATTGAAGCCGGTGCCGAAGATATCCTTGCCCAAAAGGCCGTAACCCTTGGCGGCAGCCAGGGCGATTTCCAGACGTTTCACGGCGATGGGGTACTCTGCACGGATGTAGACGTAACCTTCGTCGGCACCGATGGCATAGGCGGCAATGGCCATTGCTTCGATGAGCACGTGGGGGTCGCCTTCCAAAATGGAGCGATCCATAAAGGCACCGGGGTCACCTTCGTCGGCGTTGCAACATACGTACTTCTTGTCCCCTTCACTGGCTTTGGCGAAGCTCCACTTCAGTCCAGTTGGGAATCCGGCACCGCCACGACCGCGGAGGCCACTGGCTTTCATGGTTTCAATAACCTGGTCAGGGGTCATTTCGGTGAGGCATTTGCCCAGTGCTTGATAGCCGTCTTGGGCGATGTATTCATCGATGATTTCAGGATTGATGACACCGCAGTTCCGCAGTGCGATACGCATTTGATGCTTGTAGAATGGGGTTTCGTTCAAAGACTTGATGGTGTTCTTCTCAATGGTTTCGGTGTAGAGAAGGCGCTTTACGATACGGCCTTTGAGGAAGTGTTCTTCCACGATTTCAGGGATGTCGTGGAGCTGAACTTCAGCGTAGAAACAGCCTTCGGGATAAACCACCACAACAGGGCCCAAGGCACATAGACCAAAGCAACCAGTTTGTACGACTTTGACCTCGTTTTCCAGTCCTTTTGCCAGAATTTCAGATTCTAATGTTTCAATAATCTGTTGGCTACCGCCGGAGGTACATCCAGTGCCGCCACAGACCAATACATGGGTACGATACATAAAAGACCTCCTTATTTCGCGTTGCCGATGGTAAAGGCGGAGACCACGTTGCCGTTGACCAAGTGGTCGGCGACGACGCGTCCGACTTTTTCGGCGGTCATATTGACGTAAGTGGTTTTATTGCCATCGCCAGCGATGACTTCCACCACAGGTTCGTACTGACAGATGCCGATGCAACCGGTTTGGGTCACGATCACATCTTGGATGTTCCGCTTGGCGATTTCATCCAATAGTGCGGTGAGGACAGGGCGAGCGCCGGCGGCGATACCACAGGTTGCCATGCCGACCACCACGCGGTAACCTTCGCCGCCCTCTTCGCGGATATTCATTGCGGATTTCATTTTATCACGAATGGCTTGCAATTCTGCTAAACTTTTCATGTTTATCATCCTTTCATCTTGATTTCACAAGTATTTTCACGAATATAGTCACCGATAAAAGCCAGGATTTCTGGGGATTCAATGGGAATACCCTCCATGGTGACTTTGATGTCTCGGGTGTCCAGGGTGAAACTGTGTTCCCCTATGCCGTAGGTGTAGGTAAAATCCAAATCCGGATTGACGGCAATCAAGCTGACCATCGTAGCCGCCATATCCCCCAGAGGCATCATGTCGATGCTCTCAGTTTGGTAGACAGCAGTGGTGATGGTGCCTTCCCCTACCATGCTTTCAATGGAAAAGGAACCGCCGGTCATCTCTGCGGACATTTTGAAAAAGGGTACGCCCAGTCCCACTGGGCGGGTGGTGCGGGTGGTGTAGAAGGGATCGGTGACCTGCGCCACCTGCTCTGCCGTCATACCACAACCGTTGTCTCTCACGGCGATGTTCATCACGTTCCCCGCCTGCAACACGGAAATCTCCACCAGAGAAGCCCCGGCCTTGATGCCGTTTTGGGCGATGTCCAGAATATTTAAGGAGAGTTCTACCATATATTAGTTGTATTTTGCCAAGATTTGGTCAACTTCGTCCACGGTGACTTTGCCGAAGACGTCATCGCCTACCATCATCACAGGTGCCAGGCCACAGGCGCCAACACAGCGACAGGCATCCAGGGAGAACAGCCCGTCTTCGGTCATTTCGCCTGCACCGATTTTCAAAACGCGGGAGATGCGGTCGAAGACATCCTGTGCGCCTTTGACGTAGCAGGCCGTGCCAAGACATACGCTAACTTGGTGCTTACTGCGAGGGGTGGTGTAAAACTGGGAGTAGAATGTAACCACACCGTAGACTTCTTCCAGAGGGATGCCAAATTCCAAAGCGATGATGACTTGGACTTCCTTGGGCAGATAGCCATAGATGGCTTGGGCCTTTTGGAGTACGGGCATCAGCGCGCCACCTTCACCTTTGTGTTCTTGGATGACTTGGCGGAGCTGTGTTTCCTGCTCCTTTGTGCCAACAAACTGGGCACAGCATTTACAATTTGCCATAAAATAA
>JAWXUJ010000188.1:0-3612 GCA_044432765.1 Eubacteriales bacterium
TGGCTGCAACCTACAACGCCCCCCTGAACCTCCACACCCCTGTGGTCAAAGGTGGCGCAGAGGGCAACTTGTTTGAACTGTTGGACGTGGAAACTCCCGCTGAGGAGCTGTGCCCCCGTTACACCGCCAAAATGGTGCGGAACGTGAAAATCGCCCCCTCCCCTCGTTGGATGCGGGAGCGTCTCCGCTCTGCCGGCGTACGCCCCATCAACAACATCGTGGACATCACCAACTACGTCATGTTGGAATACGGTCAGCCTATGCACGCATTTGACTACCGCTACGTCACCGGTGGCAAAATCATCGTTCGCTGTGCCAACGAAGGCGAACAGTTGACCACCCTGGACGGCAACGTCCACACCCTGAACGCAAACCACCTGGTCATCGCCGATGAGACCAAGGCTGTTGGCCTGGCGGGCATCATGGGTGGCATGAACAGCGAAATCGTGGACGACACCGTAGATGTGGTATTCGAGTCCGCCAACTTCGACGGCGGTTGCATCCGCAAAGGCGCTGTCTCCTTGAATATGCGCACCGACGCCTCTGCCAAGTTTGAAAAAGGGTTGGATGCCATGAACACCCTGCCCGCCGTGGAACGTGCTTGCGAACTGGTGGAACTGTTGGGCGCTGGCGAAGTGGTGGATGGTACCATCGACATTCTCAACTATGTGCCTACACCTACCGTTCTGGCACTGGAACCTGAAAAAATCAACAACCTGTTGGGTACGGACGTACCAACCGCTGACATGGTGGAATACCTGGAGCGGATTGGTTTCACTGTGGAAGGCGACCAAGTCGCCGTTCCATCCTGGCGTGGCGACGTGGCACACTACTCCGACGTGGCAGAAGAAGTGGCTCGCTTCTACGGCTACAACAACATCCCCAACACCATGATGTCCGGCACCACCACCCACGGTGGCTACTCCGCTCATGAAACCAAGGAGCAAGAACTGGGCGCTCACTGCCGGTCTTTGGGCTTCAGTGAAATCATCACCTACTCCTTCATCTCCCCCTCCTACTACGACAAAATCCGTTGGGCACAGGATGACCCCCGCCGCAACTCCCTGAAGATTTTGAACCCCTTGGGCGAGGACACCTCTATGATGCGTACCACCACATTGCCCTCCATGCTGGAAATTCTGGCTCGCAACTTCAACTTCCGCAACAAGGCCGTCCGTCTCTACGAGTTTGGTAGAACCTACTTCACCCGGGAAGATGGCTTGGCAGAAGAACCTAAAATCCTGTCCCTGGGCGCATTTGGCGACATGGACTTCTTCGATTTGAAGGGCAAAGTGGACAGCATTCTCTCCACCCTCCGTCCTGAAAAAATCGCCTATACCCCTTGTAAGACCAACCCCTCCTACCACCCTGGTCGTTGCGCAACTGTGTCCATCAACGGCGTGGAAGTTGGCGTATTGGGTCAAATCCACCCACTGGTTGCCCAAAACTACGGTGTGGATGTGGAGCTGTACTGCGCTGAATTGTCCTTCGAGACCATGTTCGCAAACCAAGGTGAAGATCCCCTCTACACCCCACTGCCCAAGTTCCCCTCTGTTTCCCGAGACTTGGCTCTGGTCTGTGACGAAGCCATCACCGTGGCGGAACTGTCCGACTGCATCCTGGCAAACGGTGGCAAACTCCTCCGCTCTGCCACCCTGTTCGACATCTACCGTGGCACTGGTGTTCCAGAAGGCAAGAAATCTGTGGCCTTCTCCCTGGAGCTTCGCGCCGACGACCGCACCTTGACCGACGAGGACTCCACCTCCGCTACCACCTCCGTATTGGCAGCTCTGGAAGCCCAACTGGGAGCCGTTTTGCGGTAATCGCACCGCGGACATCTCGGAGCGACGAGGGCGTCGCTCCCTACAACGGTGGAACCATGGATGGTGCCAACCACAAATTTGGGGTAATTCCCAGAAAATTGGATATTTTTACAATGTTCATGCAAAATTCACTTTACTTCTTGTCCATTCTATTATATGATAGATATATCCCACAAAGGAGGTAGACCACTATGGACGACCACACTATCAAATTCCGCGTTCCCGATGAAGACGAAGGAAAAACCAAAGAGATTTTATCCTCTGTCTATCACTCTCTCAGCGAAAAGGGGTATCACCCCATCAACCAAATCGTGGGCTATCTGCTTTCAGAAGACCCCACCTACATCACCAACCACAACAACGCCCGCAGTTTGATTTGCAAAATCGACCGGGACGACCTGTTGCAAGAATTGGTACGACACTATTTATTTGATTGATAAAACAGGCGGCAACAGCCGCCTGTTTGTCACCCTTTTCCCTTTGTGTTACCTTTTTCATCCCTTGCATCACCGCCTAATTTGGCGGTGATTACAATTTCATATTGACAATCCCTCTGTTTCTGTTACTCTTTTTCATCATTTCATCATACAACATCATCATTTTTCACAGTTTCACGAACCACTTTGTCACAAGAATGTCAAATTAGAAACTTTTTTCCAAATAACCTTGACATTAAGGAAACAATGTGTTACAATTTGGTTACATTGAATTCAGGAGGTTCTCTATGTCTGAACAAAATGCAATCCTAACCTACAAAGGACGTCCCCTGCTTCGCAAGGATGACATCCTATTTTATGGCTCCATGACCGATTCTCACATCGTCATGTTGCAAATTCTCAGCACCACCAACAAAGACGACTTGTCCATGGCAACCCGCGTTGCCGTTCAGCTTCAACTGACCGACCCCGATGCAAAACCCAAGGAACGGATCTTGAAGCGTAGCGAAAAAGACGGCCTGTATGCAGCTTTGGATGTTGGTTGCGTGTGGCTCTCTCGGGCTTTGAACCAAAAATAAGCCACCCCCGAAATGATGAAAGAGGTACCCATGAAACAGAAATTATGTTTGTTGATTATAACAGTCGCGGCTGTCCTTGGACTTTGCTCCATCTCCACCGCCGCCACTGCCACCACTGAGCTGAAAACCGCCATCGGCATCGTCGATGCCAGCGGTTTGCGGCTACGTGCCAAGCCCTCCACCGACGCTGAAATCATCTCCAACGCCTCCTTGGGCGAATACGTGGTGGTGCTGCGTCAAGTGGGCGACTGGTACTTGGTGGACTACAACCTGGACATCGGCTACATGAGCGCCGAACACGTTGTCATCAAATACCAAGAAAATATCGACCTTGGCCCTGGTATGGCAAACGCCTCCAGTGTCAACGTCCGCTCCCTTCCCGACTCCGGCAGTGAATTGTTGGCACAAATGTCCCTGGGCAACACCGCCGAAATCATCGGCTTCAACTACGGTTGGTACAAAGTGGAATACAACGGCGTCACCGGCTACGTCCGCAGTGACCTGATGGAACTGACAGAAATCCCCGCAACCAACGGTTATGGCGGTTCTAGCTACTCCTACACCTCCACCGCCGACCAACTGGTTTCCTACTCCAAAACCCTGATTGGCACCCCCTACATCTGGGGCGGTACCTCCACCAACGGTTTTGACTGCTCTGGTTACGTCCAATACGTCTTCTCCCAGTTCGGCGTATCTCTGAACCGCACCTCTACTTCCCAGTACACCAACGGCTACAGCGTCTCCAATTTGACCACCGGCGATTTGGTGTTCTTC
>JAWXUJ010000189.1:0-3603 GCA_044432765.1 Eubacteriales bacterium
TGGTTCGATGGCGGTGGCCAAAATGACCATATCGGCATCAATGTGAAGTTGTTCGTCGGAAATCAGGTCGGAACCTTGAACTTTGAGCACGCCATTTTCAGGTACAACTTTACCGACCATACCCTTAATATAATGTACACCGTATTCTTCCACGGCGCGACGGTAGAACTCATCGAAGTTCTTACCAGGGGTACGAGCATCGATGTAGAAGACGTAGACTTCGGTGTCGGGATATTTTTCACGGCACAGCATGGCGTGTTTGGCGGTGTACATACAGCAGATTTTGGAGCAGTATGGCTTGCCACAGCCAGAAATATCACGGGAACCAACGCATTGGATGAACACCAATTTATGTGGGTGCTTACCGTCAGAAGGACGGAGCAGAGTGCCACCAGTTGGGCCTGCGGCATTCATAATACGCTCGAATTCCAGAGAGGTGACCACATCGGGGCTTTGGGAGTAGGAGAATTCATCGAAGTTGTCCAACTTGATAGGCTTAAAGCCAGTGGCTACCACAATGGCACCGTATGCCTCTTCAATGTACTCGTCTTTTTGAGTGTAGTCGATGGCGCCAGCGGTACAAACCTTGGCGCAGATGCCACACTTGCCGTTTTTCAGCATCATGCAGTTACTTGGATCAATGGTAGCAACCTTGGGCACCGCTTGGGCAAATGGAATATAGATGGCGGTACGGTTGTCCAGACCCATATTGAACTCGTTTGGAACCTTTTTCATGGGACATTTTTCGGTGCAGATACCGCAACCGGTGCAGATGTCCTCTTTGACGTAACGTGCTTTTTTCTTGATGGTGGCGGTGAAGTTACCAACGAAGCCCTTGACGGAATCCACTTCCGCGTAGGAGATAATACGGATGTTTTCGTGTTGGGATGCTTCCACCATTTTTGGTGTCAAAATACATGCCGCGCAGTCCAAAGTTGGGAATGTTTTATCGATTTGAGCCATTTTACCACCGATGGTGGATTCACGCTCCACGATGTCCACGGGGAAACCTGCTTCGGCAATGTCCAAAGCAGTTTGAATGCCAGCGATGCCGCCACCGATGACCAGAGCACGCTTGGTGACTGGGCTTTTGCCAGAAGTCAGCGGTGCGTTCAGGTGTACCTTTGCAATGGCGGTACGACCGAGAATGACAGCCTTTTCGGTGCCTTCTTCTTTGTCCTTATGAATCCAGGAGCATTGCTCGCGGATGTTTGCAATTTCCACCATGTAGGGGTTCAGCCCAGCTCTGGTGGCAGTTTTGCGGAAGGTGGCCTCGTGCATACGAGGAGAGCAGGAGCAGATAACCACACCTGTCAGATTGTGTTCTCTGATGGCATCCTCGACCAGATCTTGGCCAGTTTGGGAACACATATATTGGTATTCCTTGGACAGAACGACCCCCGGTTCATGGCTGAGGGCTTCTGCCACGGCATGAACGTCTACGGTTGCGGCAATGTTGGTGCCACACCAGCAGACAAATACGCCAATTCTTTGCATTTCATTCTCCCCTTACTTACTGTATTTTCTGAAGGCACTAGCGATGGCCTGTTGTGGCAGGTTTTCATCCAGCAACTCTGGGATTTGTTCAGGCTTCAAGTGGTTTTTGCCCTGTTCGCGAATGACCATCAGACGGACGGCTTCCACCAGTTTGGCAGGTTCCACAGTCCGAGGGCAACGTTCGATACAGGCAAAACAGGACAGGCAATTCCAAATACTTTTAGACTCCAAAAGTTTGGAAATTTGGCCTTTTTCCACGAAGTTTACGAATTGGTGTGGACGGATGTCCATTTCGTCATAGGCGGGGCAGGTGCCAGAGCATTTGCCGCACTTCATACATAGGCGAGGGTTGACACCGCTAATCCGCAAGATGGTTTCTTGCAACTCTTGTTCCTTGTTGTGTAACATAGTTCCCCTCCCCTTTATTCAACGCCCAGCGCTTGAGCAAGCAGTTGGGTGAAGTAGTAGATGGGCATTTCCCCATCTGTGTTTTCTTTCAGGTTATACAGGCACAGTGGACAGGCAGTGATGAGACATTCTGCGCCACCTGCCTTGGCAGAATCGGTGACCGCAGTGGCCTTCTTCTGTGCCAGAGGCTTGTTTTCCAGTGTCACATAACCGCCACAGCACTCATTGCGCATGGCGTAGATCACTGGGGTTGCGCCCAATGCTTTGATGAAGTCCTCCATAATGGTGGGCATTTCAGGGTTGTCGAACTGCATTTCGCTGTTGGGACGAAGGAGCATACATCCGTAGTAGGCGCCGATTTTTTGACCCTTCAAAGGATTGGTCACTCTCTTTTTCAGCTCGTCAAAGCCGATTTCGTCTCTCAGCACTTCCAAGAAGTGGAGGACTTTTGTCTCCCCTGTATAGGGCGTGTCCAACTTCAAGTAGTTGTTGGCACGGAACACAATGTCCTCATTGGTCTGCATATCGTGGTTGACACGCTTGATGACATGGTGACAAGCGGAGCAGACGGTAACAAGGGATTGCCCCAAGTCGCGGGATTGTGCCAGGGCGCGGATGGAGGATAATTTGGTGGCGATTTCGTCCTGTCCTTGAGGGTAGACGGCGCCACAGCATTGCCAATCTGGCAATTCTTCCAACTGAATACCCAAAGCCGCGGCGGATTTGCGCGTGGTCGCATCCAAATCTTTCGCCTTGGTTTTCAGGGTACAGCCGGGGAAATAACTATAAACCATACTTCATTTCCTTTCGGGTAAATATCAGGATAAACGGGGTTTATCCGACCCTGAAATTCAGGGTCGGATTTTAAAACTAGACCATTTGTTCAGGATGGAATACTTCGTCGAACTTTTCGCTGGTGAGGAAGCCCAGTTCTACGCAGGCTTCTTTCAGAGAAATGTTCTCTTTATGTGCTTTTTTAGCGGTTTTTGCCGCATTATCATAGCCGATGTAGGGGTTCAATGCGGTGACCAGCATCAAAGAATTGTGCAGGTTGTGGTGCATCTTCTCACGGTCAGCCTTGATGCCGATTGCGCAGTTGTCGTTGAAGGAGACCATGCCATCTGCCAACAATTTGGCAGATTGGAGGAAGTTGTAGATGCACACAGGCATGAACACATTCAGCTCGAAGTTGCCTTGAGAGGCAGCCATGCCAACGGCAACGTCGTTTGCCATAACTTGGACAGCCACCATGGTGAGGGATTCGCATTGGGTGGGGTTGACCTTACCGGGCATGATGGAGGAACCGGGTTCATTCTCAGGAATAAAGATTTCTCCCAGACCACAACGTGGGCCACTGGACAACCAGCGAACGTCGTTGGCAATCTTCATCAGGTTGGCAGCCAATGCCTTCAACGCACCGTGGGCGAAGACCAGTTCGTCTTTGGAGGTCAAAGCGTGGAACTTGTTTTCTGCGGTGATGAAGGTTTTGCCGGTCAGTTCAGACACAGCCTCTGCGACCTTCACATCGAAGCCAGCAGGGGTGTTAAGGCCAGTGCCGACAGCGGTGCCGCCCAGTGCCAATTCCTTCAAACCAGGCAGAGCCAACAGCAGTTGTCCCTTGGTTTTTTCCAACATATTTCTCCAACCGGAAATCTCTTGGGAGAAGGTGATGGGAGTGGCATCTTGGAGGTGGGTTCG